>PXAU01000126.1 GCA_003567075.1 Trueperaceae bacterium | reverse complement strand
CTCCGACGGGGCGTCCGCCGGCGGAGCATCGTCCGGCGGGGCGTCCTCCGGCGCCGCTCCGAGCTGAGCCGCTCCGTAGCCGAGCGTCGGATCGCCCACCAGCACCATCGCCCGGTGCCGGGCCCGACCGTAGCGCGCCAGACGAGCCACGTCGCTGCGCGCCAGGGGAAGATGGACCGCGTCGGCGCGTTCGGTCCCTTCCGGCACGAACGGGTCGTGCACGTACACGTGCCGCTCGTCCCAGCCGGTCACCACCAGCCAGTGGGGCGCCTTCTCGGCGTGGAAGCGCCAGCCCGACACCAGCAGCACCGGCACCACACCCAGGCGCAGTTGCGCCACCAGCTCGCGGTCGCCGAAGTCGCCTACCGTCACAGCGGCGGGATCCGCGGCCAGCTCACGCCCGAAGGCTTCGTGGGCGAGCGCGATGACGGTCTTCTTCTCGGGCTGGCGCACGCTGTCCAGGAACGGCACCTCGGCGTCGCTCACCCAGACGCGCGCCGGGATCCCGCGTCGGCGCGCGGCCACGGCCAGGCCGTGAGCGGACGTGCCGCCGTGGCCGGAGAGCATGAAGACCGTGGTGGCTTCGCGCCAGATGGCGAGCTCCTCGGCGCGGGCCAGGGGTGTGGACCAGCCAACCGCCCGCATCGCCATCATCAGGGACGCCGGACCGCAGGTGAAGTCGAGGCTCTGCGGGTAGTACGGGACGCTCGCGAGCCGTGCCTGCGCCGCCACGAAGCGCTTCCGCAGACGCAGGGCGGCGCTGCCGTCCTCGTAGTAGCCCGCCGTGGTGCCCATCGTCTGGTAGCCGTGGGCCTGGTAGAGGCGCCGCGCTGCGCGGTTGTCGACCCGGACCTCCAAGCGCATGGCGACGCAGCCGCGCTGCGCCGCCGCTCGCTCGGCGTGACGCAGGAGCGCCGCGCCTACGCCGCGGCCACGATGCGTTGGCGCCACCACCAGGCTCAGCAGGCGAGCAGCGTGGAAGCCGCGCCGGTACACCACGATGGCGTCGCCCACCGCCGCGCCCGCGACCTCCGCGACCCACACGTCGACGCTGTCCGAGGCGACGAACCGCGCCAGGCTCGCGCGCCGCAGGCGGTCGCCGGGGAAGGCGGCCTCGAGCGCGAGCAGCGCCGCGACGTCGCTCGATCCGGCGCGTCGGAGGCGCAGGCCTGCCGACGAGACGGTCGCGTCGGCGCCATCGGGCGGCCCTCCGGCCTGGTTCAACCCTGGTCCGCCAGCGCCTCGATGAGCGCCGGCACCACCTCGCGCACGTCGCCGACGATGCCGTAATCGGCGACCTTGAAGATGGGGGCGTCGGCGTCCTTGTTCACGGCGACGACGACCCGCGAGCGGTTCATGCCCGAGAGGTGCTGCACCGCCCCGGACACCGCCAGGGCCAGGTACAACGTGGTAGCGACGGTCTTGCCGGTCTGGCCGATCTGCTCGCCGTAGGGGCGCCAGCCGGCGTCGACCACCGCGCGGGTGGCGCCGACGCCGGCCCCCAGGCGCGTCGCCAGGCCCACCACGTGCGCCTCGAAGGCCTCGGAGGACCCGAACCCGCGCCCACCGCAGACGATCACGTCGGCCTCCTCCAGCGCCACGACGCCGGGCGCCGACGTCTGCGACTCGACCACCTCGAGCCGTTCGTCGCTCGGCTCGAAGGGCACCTCCAGCGAATCGACCCGGCCCCCCGCCTCCGCGGCCTGCGCGACGGGCGCCGCGCCCGGCTTCACGCTGACCACCGCCGCTCCCGGCGCCGCGGCGACGCTGGTGCTCACCCGCGCCAGGTAGCGCAAGCGCTGCGCGACCACGGTCTTCCCCTCGAACCCGAGGCTGCTGACGTCCTCGAGGTAGGCCGCGCCAAGGCGCAGCGCCACCCGAGGGGCGTACGACATGCCAGCGCGCGAGGCGGGCACCAGCACCACCTCGGCCTCCAGGGTCTGGGCGACGTGGCTCACGGCGCGCGTCCACGGCTCGGCCCGGGCCGGCTCCAGCCGGGCGTCGCGCACCGTGTACACCTCGGGCACGAAGCGCGCTACCTCGGCCGCGACGGCGTCCGGCTCCGACCCCAGCACCAGGGCGGCGAGCCGCTGGCCGCCCGCGGCGGCCAGCTCGCGCCCCAGCGAGATCAGCTCGAAGGCGCTCTTGCGGGCTGCGCCATGGGCGTGTTCGACCACGATCAGGAGCATCGCATCGGTCCTCTCACAGCACCTTCGCCTCGTCGCGCAAGCGCTCGACGAGGGCGCCGGCCGCCTCGCGTGCGTCGCCGTCCAGCACGATGCGTCGCCGTTCGCGTTCGACCGCCGCATGGGATCGGATCAGGCAGCGCGCCAGAGCGGTATCCGCGGGCCGCGTCTCCAGCGGCTTGCGCTTGGCCTTCATGATGTTCGGCAGCGTCGGGTAGCGCGGTTCGTTGAGCCCTTGCTGCGTCGTGAACACCGCCGGCAGGCGGCCACGCACGCGCTCGCTGCCGGCGTCGACGTCGTGGACCGCCTCGAAGGTCGCCCCGTCGAGCGTCAGCGCGGTGGTCCAATCGACGTGCGGCCAAGCCAGCGCCTCGGCCACCGCGGGCCCCAACGCGGCGCTGTCCCAGTCGGCCTGCTTGCCGCCCACGAACACCATCTCGGCGCCTTCCTCGCGCACCACCTCGGCCACCGCGGCGGCCACCGCGAGCGGGTCGTCGAGCCCGTCGCCCTCGAGCAGCACGGCCCGATCGGCGCCCATGGCGAGCGCGTTGCGGAGCACCTGCTCGCTCTCGCGTGGCCCGTACGCGAGCGCCACGACGTCAGCCTCGGTGCCGGCCTCGCGCAAGCGCAGCGCCTCCTCGACCCCGTACTCGTCCATGCCGTCCATCACCAGGGTGACGCCCGCGAGGTCGGGACGGCCGTCGCGCAAGCGAACCCGGGCCTCGGCGTCCGGCACCTGCTTCACGATGCATACGATCGTCATGTGGCCTCCAGCGTGCCGCAGGCGTAACGGGCACGACGACGCGGCATTATGGCACGCGCTGCCGCCGCGGCGCAGCCGAGCCCGCGAGCGCTCGCTGGCGAGGCCATCGGGGGCGACGCTCGCGCCCGCGCGGCCGGTGTTGAATTGGGCATGACCGCCAAGGATCTCCTCTACCGCTTGCCGCAGGCGCTCGACGCCGACGCCGCCGCCGACACCTCGGCGGTGGTCCAGTACGAGCTGTCCGAACCCATCTACCAGGTCATCGAGAAGGGCGAGGTGCGCACCCACGAGGGGCGCGCCGAACAGCCCGACCTCACCGTCACCATCAGCGACGACGACCTCATCGCGCTGTTCGGTCGCCGCCTGGACCCGATGATGGCCTTCATGACCGGTCGCCTGCGCGTCGGTGGCGACGTGGCGCTCGCGCAGCGGCTGGTGAAGTTGTTCGATCAGGAGACCGTCGAGTCGCTCATGTCGTAGTGGTGCACGTCGAAGCCGACGAAGCGGCCAGCCTCGTAACGCAACTCGGCGCTGAACACGCCGGGCCGGTCGAGCCACGGGAGGAACACGCGATCACCCTCCCACAAGGGGAGCTCGCTCAGACGCGCCGTCGGGACCCAGTGCAGGCGCCCTTCAGGGCCCTCGCGTAACGGCTCGCCCCGGAAACGCGTCACCAGGTACACGAAGCTGTAGACGTCCACCTCGCCGTCGAAGGCCGGGAAGGTCAGACAGCCCTTGAGCTGCGCCACCTCGACCTCGATGCCGGCCTCCTCGCGCACCTCGCGCGCCAGGCACGCCTCCGGACGCTCGCCGGCCAGGAACTTGCCGCCGAGCCCGTTCCAGCGTCCGCCGTGGAGGTCGCCGGGACGCGCGCGCCGTTCGAGCATCAGGGTGTGGTCGCCACGGCGCACGTACGCCAGCGTGGTGAGCCGGAAGCGTGGCGCCTGGGGCGGCAGCGGGGCCCCGGGCGGCAGCGCCGCGTTCACGCTGCGCCCCGCAGGCGCCGCCGCTCCTCGCGGAAGGCCGTGCGCAGCGCGTCACGAAGGCGGTCGTCGTCGCTGAGCGTGGTACCGCGCTGCACCCGTACGCGGCAGCGGGCGACGTGCGCGACGTCGTCGCGGCGCGCCAGCGTGCGCCCCAGGAGTCGCGCTGCCGCGGGCAGCTCGAAGGTCGCCAGGGTGAGCGTGCTGCGTTCGCGCGCGCCGCTCTCGCGCTCGAGCACGAGCTGCGCCTCGATGCCGCCGGAGCCGCGTTTGAGGAAGACCTGCTCGAGCAGGGCGCGAAGCCTCACGTCGGGCCGTTCCGCCCCAGGCCGAAGGCCTCGTGGACGGCCGCCAAGGCCTGCTCCGCGAAGCGCTTCGCGATCACCACCGAGATGCGCACCTCGCTCGTCGTGATCATCTCGATGTTGGCGCCGACGCCGGCGACGGCGTCGAACAAGCGGCCGGCCAGACCGGGCGTGGAACCGATGGCGACGCCCACGATCGAGAGCTTGGCGATCGCTTCATCGGCACGCACGTCGCCGCCGCCGATCTCGGTGAGCACGGGGCGCACCACGTCGACCGCCTCGGCGGCGAGGTCGCGGGGCACCGTGAACGACATCTGCTGGCGGCTGTTGCCGGGCACGCCTTGGATGATCATGTCGACGTTGACGTTGGCGGCACCGAGCGCGGAGAAGATGCGCGCCGCGACGCCCGGCACGTCGGGCACGCCGACCACGTCGATGCGGGCGTGTTCGGTGTCGATGGCGACGCCGGTGACGGGGCGGTCGGTCTTCATGGCGGCCTCCTGCGCTCGCGGGAGCGCGCTCACGATCGTGCCGTCGTGGAACGAGAACGAGGAGCGGACGTGGATGCGTACCCCGTAGCGGCGCGCGTACCAGACGCTGCGGGGGTGCAGCACCTTGGCACCCAACGCGGCCAGCTCGAGCATCTCGTCGTAGTCGATGCGCTCCAGCTTCGCGGCGCTCGGGATCAGGTGCGGGTCGGTCGTGTACACGCCGTCGGTGTCGGTGAAGATCTGGCACTCTGCGACGCCCAAGGCCGCCGCCACCGCGACCGCGGTGGTGTCGCTGCCACCGCGCCCGAGCGTGGTGAGCTCGCCGTTGGCGTCGCTGCCCTGGAACCCGGCGATCACGGCCACGTCGACCTGCTCGAGCGTTCGCACCAGTGGCGCGGGGTCGACCTGCAAGATGCGCGCGCTGCCGAAGGCACCGTCGGTGAGGAAGCCGGCCTGGGCCCCGGTCAGCGAGCGGGCCCTGACGCCCTGGTCCTGCAGCGCCAGGCTGAGCAGGGCGATCGAGACCTGCTCACCCGTGGCCATCAGCATGTCGAGCTCGCGCCGATCGGGGCGGGCGTGCAACTCGCGCGCCGTCGCCACCAAGCGGTCGGTGGTGTGGCCCATGGCCGAGACCGTGACGGCCACCTTGCGCCCGTGCTGGACGGCTCGCTGGAGCCGGGTCGCGACCTTGCGGATGCGCTCGAGGTCACCGACGCTGGTGCCGCCGTACTTGTGGACCACCAGCCCGGGCACGAGCGGCCCGGGGCGCGACGCGACGATGCCGTGGGAGCCGCCCTCCATGGCGCCCGAGCCTACACCGCGGCGAGCCCGACGGCAACGCCGTCCTGGTACACTCCCGCATGCCAGAAGCACCAGCAACGCCCCTGCGGGTGGCAGTGATCGGCGCCGGCCCTTCCGGGTTCTACGCCACCGACGCCCTGCTCAAGGCCCGCGACGACGTCTCGGTCGATATCTTCGACCGACTGCCGGCACCGTTCGGCCTGGTGCGCTACGGCGTCGCCCCCGACCACCTCAAGATGAAGGCCGTCACCAGCATGTACGTGCGCACCGCCAGCGATCCGCGCGTGCGCTTCCTGGGCAACGTCGAGATCGGCCGCGACCTCACTGCCGACGACCTCAGGCGCCACTACCACGCGACGGTGTTCGCCTACGGCGCGCCGGGCGATCGGCGGCTCGGCATCCCCGGTGAGGACCTCGTCGGCAGCCTCGCGGCCACGGACTTCGTGGCTTGGTACAACGGGCATCCCGATTATCGTGACGTGAACCCTCCGCTCGACGGTCCCACCGCGATCGTCGTCGGTGTCGGCAACGTGGCCGTCGACGTGGCGCGGATCCTGGCCAAGAGCCCTGGCGAGTTGGCCCGCTCCGACATCGCCGACCACGCGCTCGAGGCGCTGCGTACCTCGCAGGTGCGCGACGTGGTGGTGTTGGGTCGTCGCAGCCCGGCTGAGGCCAAGTTCACCACCAAGGAGCTGCGCGAGTTCGGTGAGCTCGAAGAGGCCGACGTGATCGTCGACCCAGCCGACCTGGAGCTCCATCCCGCCAGCCAGAAGCTGCTCAAGGAGCACTCGACCGAGGCGCGCAACCTCGAGGTGCTGCGCGGCTTCGCGGCGCGAACGCCCCGCGGTGCCGAGCGGCGCGTGCACTTCCGCTTCCTGTACTCCCCCCGCGCGCTCGAGAGCAACGCTGACGGCACCCGCGTAGCCGCCGTCGAGGTCGAGCGGAACACGATCGAAGAGCGCAAGGACGGCTCGCTGAGCGCCGTCGGCACCGGCGCCACGGAGCGCTGGCCGGCGCAGCTGGTGCTGCGCTCGGTCGGGTACCACGGCAGCGGACTGCAGGGCGTGCCCTTCGACGAACGCCGCGGCATCATCCCCAACGCGCACGGGCGTGTCCTCGACGCTCCCGACGGCGCACCGGTGCCGGGCTTCTACGCCTCGGGCTGGATCAAGCGCGGCCCCAGCGGGGTGATCGGCACCAACAAGGCCGACGCGATCGAGACCGTCGCGAAGCTGCTGGAGGACGACCTGCCGATCCCCGACGATCCGCGGCCTGAAGCGGTCGACCAGCTGCTGGCCGAGCGCGGCGCCGTGGTGATCGACTTCGAGGCATGGCGCCGCATCGACCGCATCGAACTGGCGCTCGGCCGCAAGCACGGCCGGCCGCGGGTGAAGATCGTGTCGCGCGCCGTGATGCTGGCGGCGGCGAGCGGCGACGACACCGGCGAGGCGGACGACATCGACGCCTACCGGCCGGACGACCGGGAGGACGAGCGGGAGGACGACCGGGAGGACGACCGGGAGGACGAGGCCTCGACGGACAGCTGAGGTTGCCAAGGCAACCAGCCGGGTCATCGGCGCGTCGCGACGTCGGACGCTGCGACGCGACGGACCAGCGGCGTTCGCCGATCCCCTTCGGTTGGAACAGGCCCAAGGCCCTCGTGCTAGCATCGCGAGCAACGTCGACCGACCCAGTGCCTGGCATGGGCCCGGTCGGCGCATCCACCGTCGGAGGAGGTCTGGCCTTGGCGTCGACGGCATCGCGTCGAACCCAGGCGCACGTGGTCCCCCAAGGAGGCGAGAGCGCCCTCTTGCGCGTTCAGGGGCTCTCGAAGGACTTCGGCGGCCTCCGGGCCGTGAACGCCTGCAGCTTCTCGGTCCGCACCGGCAGCATCACCGGCCTCATCGGCCCCAACGGGGCCGGCAAGTCGACGCTGTTCGCGTTGGTGTCGGGCTTCATTCGGCCTGACGAAGGCCGCATCCACTTGGATGGGCACGACATCACCGGCCTCGCCCCCCACCAGGTGTTCAGGCGCGGCTTGTGCCGCACGTTCCAGATCCCGCGCGAGCACGCCTCGCTCACGGTGCTCGAGAACCTGATGCTGGTGCCTCCCGATCAGCTGGGCGAGCGCTTCTGGAACCCGCTGCTGCGGCCCGGCGCGGTGCGGCGCCAGGAGCGGGCCATCCGCGAGAAGGCGCTGGAGGTGCTCGACTTCCTCACGCTCGCGCACCTGCGCGACGAGTACGCCGGTACCCTCTCCGGCGGTCAGAAGAAGCTGCTGGAGCTCGCGCGCACCCTGATGGCGGACCCCCGCATCGTCCTGCTGGACGAGCCCGCGGCCGGCGTCAACCCGAGCCTGATGGCGCGCATCCGCGAGAAGATCGTGCAGCTCAACCGCGAAAGCGGCATCACCTTCTTGCTCATCGAGCACGACATCCCGCTGGTGATGGGGCTGTGCGACCCGGTCATCGTGATGAACCAGGGCACCAAGCTGGCCGAGGGGCCGCCCTCGCTGGTCCGCAGTGACCCGCGGGTGCTCGAAGCCTACCTGGGGGGCCAGCATGGCGCTGCTGACGATTGAGGGCCTCACCACCGGCTACGGCGAGATGGAGGTCCTGCGGGACGTCTCGCTCCAGGTCGAGCAGGGCTCGATCGTCTCCATCATCGGTCCCAACGGCGCCGGTAAGTCGACGGCCATGAAGGCCGCCTTCGGTCTGCTCACGCCTTGGAAGGGCTCGATCCGGCTGGAGGGCCGCGAGATCGGCGGCCTCTCGTCCGACAAGATCGTCCGCTCGGGCATGTGCTACGTGCCCCAGACCGACAACGTGTTCCCGTCGCTCACGGTCGAGGAGAACCTGGAGATGGGCGCGTTCGTGCTCTCCGGGCCGATCGACGCGCGCAAGGAGCGCGTGTTCGAGCTGTTCCCGCGCCTTCGCGAGCGGCGCCGGCAGCGCGCCGGCAAGATGTCGGGCGGCGAGCGCCAGATGGTCGCGATGGGTCGGGCGCTGATGCTCGACCCGACGTTGCTGCTGCTCGACGAGCCCTCGGCCGGCCTGGCGCCGCTGCTGGTGGACATGATCTTCGAGAAGATCCGCGACGTGAACGCCGCTGGCGTGTCGGTCCTCATGGTCGAGCAGAACGCCAAGAAGTCGCTCGAGCTGGCCGACCATGCCTACGTCTTGGTGAACGGCGAGAACCGCATCGACGGCAGCGGCGCTGCCCTGCTGGCCGACCCCGAGGTGGGGCGGCTGTTCCTGGGAGGCTAGCGAGGTGCCCGTGACGGAAGCGAAGCGATGAACGGCGCGGCTGCGACGCAGTTGCGCCCAGGCGAGCGCGTCAAGCGCCTGCTCGGCAGCCGGCAGGCCTTCGTGGCGCTGCTGGGGCTCGTGCTGGTGGCGCTGTGGCTCGTGGCCGTCTACCAAGGCATCCCCGGCCAACGGGTGCTGTCGCTGATGGTGCGCGGCGTGATGCTCGGCGGCATCCTGGCGCTGGGCGCCATCGGGCTCTCGCTCATCTTCGGCGTCTTGCGGATCCCGAACTTCGCCCATGGCGACATGATGACGACCGGCGCTTACCTGGCGCTGCTGGTGATGTCGCTGCTGCCGCTCGGCGCCCCGCTGGGGCCGTTCTCGTTCGGGTACGAGTTCCTGATCGCGCTGCTGGTCGCTATGCCGCTCGTCGGGCTGCTCGGCTACGGCCTCGACCGGCTGGTGTTCCGGCGCCTGCGCGGCAAGCGCAGCCCGCCCGTGATCATGGCCATGGCGGCGCTCGGCAGCGCCTTCTTGGTGCGCAGCCTGGTCTACGTGTTCTGGGGGGCCGACTTCGTCTTCTACTACACCGGTCGCCCGCGGCCCGCCTTCGAGCTCTTCGCCGGCATCCGCGTGCGGCCGGATCAGCTCTTCATCCTCGGCCTGGCGCTGGCGATGATCGTGCTGGTGTACCTGCTCCTGGAGCGCACCAAGATGGGCAAGGCGATGCGCGCCACCGCCGACAACCCCGAGCTCGCGCGCGTCACCGGCATCGACACCGAGAGCGTGATCCGTTGGACATGGCTCATCGGTGGCGCGCTGGCCGGGGCCGGCGGCGTGATGTACGGCCTCGACGCCCAGCTCCGGCCCGAGATGGGCTGGTGGTTGCTGCTGCCGCTCTTCGCCGCGGTCATCCTCGGCACCATCGGCAACGCCTACGGGGCGCTCGTCGGGGCGCTCTTGATCGGCATCGTGTGGCAGGTCTCGACGGCCTTCCTCAACCCGGCCTACGGGCCCGGCGTGGCCTTCATGGTGCTGATCCTGGTGCTGCTGTTCAGGCCGCAGGGCATCTTCGGCAAACCGGGAGGCGGCTGATGAGCGACGTGGCCCTTATCAAGAGCCTGCTGCTGACGCTGCCGCTGGCGTTCCTGACGTGGCGCGCGTTGCCCGCCGGTTGGCCCGTCCTCGCGCGCCTGGCGGGGGGGTTGGTCGGCGGCTGGGCGATCGCGGCGGCGGTCACCCTGCTGGTCCCGAGCGGGTTGATGGCCTACCTGGTGTCGTTCGCGATCGTCGGCTCCATCTACGCCGTCATCGCGCTGGGACTGAACGTCCAGTGGGGGTACACGGGGCTGTTCAACATCGGCATCGCCGCGTTCTTCTCGATCGGTGCCTTCACCACCGCGCTCGTCACCACCACCATGCCGACCGGCGTGATGGCGGGCTTCACCCAGCAGGCCTTCGGTCTGGGCGCGCCCTTCCTGGTGGGCGTCCTGGTGGCCGGCGTGGCGGCGGGTCTGTTGGCCCTCTTGGTGGGCGGTCCGACGCTCCGGTTGCGCGAGGACTACCTGGCCATCGCCACCATCGGCATCGCCGAGGTGGTGCGGCTGATCTTCCAGAACGAGCGCTGGCTGGCGAACGGCCCGCAGCCGCTCAGGGGCATCCCGCAACCGCTCAACTGCCTGGTGCGCGACGCCGGCTGCGAGTGGCTGCCCGCGCCCGTGATGGCGCTGTTCGCGCCGCTCGCGCCACGTGACTACACGTTCGTCTACCTGGTCATCGCCGCGCTCTTCGTGATCCTCACCTTCCTCGTCTTGGAGCGCGCCATCCGCTCGCCCTGGGGCCGCGTGCTGCGGGCGGTACGCGAGGAGGAGGACGCGGCGGCCATGAGCGGCAAGGACGTCGCCCGCATCAAGCTGCAGGCCTTCACCGTGGGCGCGGTCATCATGGGCATCGGTGGAGCGCTCTACGCGCACTACATGGTCTCGATCGATTACAGCCACTTCGACCCGCTCTACGCCACCTTCCTGATCTGGGTGATGCTCATGCTGGGCGGCAGCGGCAACAATCGTGGCGCCATCCTCGGCGCCTTCGTGATCTGGGGCGTCTGGACCGGGACCGCCTTCTTCGTCGACATGCTGCGGCCGGCGCTGGCTGCGATCTCCCCCGACCTGCCGGCGCGCGGGCCCTACCTGCGGCTCATGTTCATCGCCATCGTGCTGCTGCTCATCCTGCTGTTCCGGCCCAAGGGCCTCATCGGCGAGGAGAAGTTCGTCTCGCGCCTCTCGGGTGGGCGCGAGCAGCCCCAAGCCTGACGCGGCAGGCAGGCCCACGTCCGCGCCACGCCACACCACCGGGACGCCGGCGACAGACCGCAACCCATGCGAGAGGGGCCACCGTTCAGGGTGGCCCCTCGTCGTTTCGCTGGCAGCCGTGCGACCCGGACGGTCGCCCGGCGCTACTCAGCCGAGTGCGTCGCTCACTCGAACGGGATGACGTCGGCGGTGCGCATCATCACGGGCACGATCGTGCCGCCCTCGTAGCGCCAGATCTCGATCGCGGTGACGACGTCGCCGTTCTCGTCGAACACGACCTCGCTGGCGGCGCCGGTGTAGGCGATGGCCTCACCGGCCGCGAGCAGCTCGAGCGCCCGGACGAAGTCGTTGACACCCACGGTCTCGCCCGGCGGGTTGGCGATGGCGCGGACGTTGTCGCGCAGCACCGTGCCGGTCGCCTCGACCCCGTCGACGTGGGCTTTGGCGATGGCCAGGCCGATCACCACGACGGCGTCGTAGGCGCTGTCCATGAAGGGCAGCGGGGGCACCGACCCGTACAGGGCCTGGTAGTCGGCGGCGTACTGCTGGAAGCCGGCCCACTCGGGGTCCGAGCCGGGCGAGGTGCCGTACTTGCCCTCGAGGTCATCGCCCATGACGTCGATGATCAGCTCCGACTGGGTGCCGTCGACGTACTGGAAGTTGGTGAAGCCGAAGAGGTCGCGCGCTTCCGCCAAGTACACCGTGGCCTGACCCGGGTAGCCGATCGCCAGCACGACCTCGGGGTTGCCGGCCAGCACCTGCTCGAGCTGCGCTGCGTACGTCGGCTGCGGCTCGGTCGGGTGCGCCACCTGCGCGGTGACGGTGCCGCCGCGGGCTTCGAAGGCAGCCGCGAAGGCGTTGCTGAGGCCCTGGCCGTAGGGGCTGTTCTCGTAGATCGTGGCCGCGCTGGTGAAGGCGTAGTCGTCGAAGATCTCGCCGATCGCCAGCTGCCCCGCCACGACGCCCTGCAGCGCGTCCGAGGAGGTGGTCCGGAACAGGTAACCGTCGTCCTCGAGCACCGAGAGCAAGGGCGAGGTGCTGGCCGGTGAGATCTGCAGCACCTGCGCCGGGATGGTGACCGACTCGGCCACGTTGATGGTGACGCCGCTGGCGAGCGACCCCAGGATCGCCGGCACACCGTCGGCGTCCACCAGTTTGCGGGCGCGGTCGACGCCGGTGGCGGCGCTGGTGGCGGAGTCCTCGTGGATGAGGCGCATGATGGGGCCGCCGAAGACCTCGATGGCGGCGTCGTTCAGTTGACCTGCCGCCATCTCGGCGGCGTTCTGGTGCGCCGGGCCGAACTCGGCCAGGGCGCCGGTGTAGTCGAGCAGCGTCCCGACCGGGACGACGGTGGGCTGGGCGAAGCCCAGGGCCGAGGCCGCGACCAGCAGCGTGGCGAGCGCCACGGCCGGCAGCTTCCAGGAAGCGCGAGGTGTCGAGCGCGGTTGACTCTTCATGGCAAGCCTCCGAATGCCGCTGAATCCGTTGTCGATACGGACGTCGTGCCCGTCGGACGCGGACGCTCCACACCTTAGCCACGCCTCGCCGACCTGTCAATTTATGCATCGCCAATGCCCGGATCGAACGGCGGCAGCGCAGGCCGGCGACGTCGGCCGGAACGACGACCCCCACGGTCCGTCGGCCGCCAAGAACGAGGCGAGGCATGGATCGAGCACGGTGTGCACGACGTGCAGGCAAATACGGACGCTTGGCCGATTGACACGGTCGGTTCTGCGGGTCATGATCGCGCACGGCGGCTATTCGTGCAGGGATTCCTGTACGCCTGTCCCAATCACGCGGCACGACCGCAGTAGCGGCAGCCGCCCCACCCGGAGGATGCATGCCCCTCCCCCGTGACGACATCCGCGCCCGCCTCGACGACGAGCACGTCCGTTTCCTGCGGCTCCAGTTCAGCGACATCGTCGGTCAGAACAAGAACGTCGAGGTGCCAGCCTCGCAGTTCGACAAGGCGCTCGACGGCGAGATCATGTTCGACGGCTCCTCGGTCCAGGGCTTCGCCCGTATCGAGGAGTCCGACATGCTGCTCAAGCCCGATTTCGACACCTTCCTGGTGTTCCCGTCGATCATCGAAGGCGACAGCCGCGGCAAGGTGGCCCGCCTCATCTGCGACATCGCCCTGCCCGACGGCAGCCCCTTCGAGGGCGACCCGCGCTTCGTGCTCAAGCGCCAGATCGAGCGCCTGCGCGCGCTCGGATTCGACGACATGCTCGCCGGTCCCGAGCCCGAGTTCTTCCTGTTCGCCCGTGACGTCGACGGCGCGCCGACGACCAACACCCACGACGCCGCCGGCTACTTCGACTTGGCGCCCGTCGACCGGGGCGAGGACGCGCGCCGCGACATGGTCAACGCGCTGGTCGAGATGGGCTTCGAGATCGAGGCCGCCCACCACGAGGTGGCCCCTGGCCAGCACGAGATCGACTTCAAGTACGCCAGCGCCTTGGCCACGGCCGACAACATCGCCACCTTCCGCATGGTGGTCAAGCGGGTGGCGCTGCTGCACGGTCTACACGCCACCTTCATGCCCAAGCCGGTGGCCGGCATCAACGGCTCCGGCATGCACATCCACCTGTCGCTCTTCAAGGACGGTCAGAACGCCTTCGTCGACGACCGGGCCGAGCACCAGCTGTCCCACACCGCCAAGAACTGGATCGCCGGCCTGCTCGAGCACGCGCAAGGCATCGTGGCGCTCACCAACCCGCTCGTCAACAGCTACAAGCGCCTCACGCCCGGCTACGAGGCCCCCACCAACATCGCCTGGTCGGCCAGCAACCGCAGCGCCATGATCCGCATCCCGGCGCGCCGCGGCGAGGGCACGCGCTGCGAACTGCGCATGCCCGACCCGTCCTGCAACCCCTACCTGGCGCTGGCCGCGATCATGGCGGCCGGCATCGACGGGATCGAGCGCAACCTGGTACCGCCGCCGGCGATCGACCGCAACATCTACCAGATGAGCGTCCGCGAGCGGCGCCGGCACAAGATCAAGGAGCTGCCACCCACCCTACGCGAGGCGCTCGTGGCGCTGCACAAGGACCGCAACGTGCGCGACGCACTCGGGAGCCACGTCTACGAGCACTTCCAGGACGCCAAGTCGATCGAGTTCGAGGCCTACCGCATCGCCGTGCACGAGTGGGAGCTCGACCGCTACCTGGCCGAGTACTGAGCGTGCGCATCCTCGGCGTCGACCCCGGGCTCGCCAACCTCGGTCTTGGCGCGATCGAGACCGCGGGCGGCGAGGCCCGGCTGCTGACGACCGAGCTCATCCGCACCAGCTCGCGCGATGACGAGGGGGCGCGCCTCGCGCAGCTCTACCAGGCCGTGCGCGACGCGATCGAGCGAGTACAGGCCGACGCGCTGGTGGTGGAAGGCCAGTTCTTCCACCGCCAGCGCGACGCCGCGACGAAGGTCGGCCAGGCGCTCGGCGTGGTGCTGCTCGCGGCCCATCACACGAGCGTCCCCGTCAGCCGCTACGGACCGCTCCAGGTGAAGCAGGCCCTGGTCGGGACGGGCCGGGCCGACAAGGCCCAGGTGGCGTACATGGTGCGGGCGCTCCTCAACCTCGGCAAGGCACCGCCGAGCCATCACGAGAGCGACGCGCTCGCGCTCGCGCTCACCCACTGGAGCGCCCACCGCGTGGCCGCCCGCGCCGCTTCGCAGCGCCCGTGACGCGCTTCTTGCGTCTCGACGCGTCGTCACTGCCCCGACGCTTCGCGTCACCGCGGCGACGCTTCGCGTCACCGCGGCGACGCTTCGCGTCGCCGGCCCGACGACCTCCGGCCGCGACGGCCGCCCGCACGGCCGCGGTCGGCGCCACCAGGTCCTCCACACGGTAACCACTCGCGTCGACCAACCGCCCCACGCGCCGTCGCCAGCCCGCCGCGCTCGCAGCGGCGGCACCGCCGGGCCGGCTCAAGCGCAGCAGGGCGCTCGTGACGTCGGCGAGGAACAGCACCGGCTCGCGCCGGAACCACCTGACACCGTCGTGATCGTTGATCCCGAGCGCCTCGGCCGCGCCGGGCGCGGCCAGCACCGCGCGGAGCCACGCCAGCGGCTCCGGCGGCTGCGCGCCCTGCTGCCAGCTCTGCGCCGTGACGGTCCAGGCGTGCAGCGCGACCTGCCCCACGACCGAGGGCACCGAGGCGCTGTGCGCCTGCGCCAAGTAGCGCGCGCTGGCGCGACCCAAGCGGAACGCACGCCAGGTCTCTTGCGGCCAGGCGGCGTGCGAGAGCGCATGCAAGGCCCACGCGAGGCGCGCGACCGCCGGACCGAGGCCCCGTTCGACGCGCGACAGGGCGCCGACCGGGAGCGGCTCGAGCGCCGCTGCGGTGGTGACTGGCCCGGCCGCCACGAAGCGCGACCAGCCTGCGACCACCGCCTCGCGGTCGGACGCGTCGGCGGCCACGAGCGCCATGAAGGCGTCGTGCACGCCCTCGAGGCGAAGCTCCTCGAGCGCCTCCTCGAGCGAGGCCACGCCCTCGCCCGCGAGCTGCTCGTGCAGGCGGGCCAGACGACCATCGTGGTCGACGCGCTCGTGGACGTCGAGGAAGACCCGCCGGCCGTAACCGTCGAGCCGCACCCACAGGCCATCGGCGAGCAACCGATCGGAACGCTGCAGGTACGTGAGCCCGGAGACGTGCTCATGGAGCACCACGAAGCGGTCCGGACCTCCCTGCAGTCCGAGCGCCTGGTCCAACGCCTCCTGCCGGAGCGTATCGTCCGCGTTCGACCGGAACGGCGCGCTCTCACGCAGCACGCCCGACGCCTGGGGGTAACGCAGGTTCACCACCACCAGGCTGCCGGTGCCGGCGACATGGTTGCTGTAGGCGTAGACGTCCTCCAGCACCGCGCCGTCCTCACCGTGCACGTCGAAGAGGCGGAAGCGATCGACCTCGGCGAACTGGGCGCGCCGATGCAGGAGCGGAACCAGCTCCCGCTCGTGACGCGCCAGCAGCCGCTCGTCGGGGTGCTCCTCCCAGCGTGCGCGGCTGAACTCCATGCCGTACTTCTCGCGGTACCCCTCGAACTGCCCATGGCCCAGCATGGGCAGGCCCGGCATCGTCGCCAGCAGCGTCGCCACCGCGAAGTACTTGTCGCCGTCACCGAACTGCACACGGGCCGACTCCTCGTCGGGGTTGTTCATGAAGTTGACGAAGCGCTTGAGCACCTGCGGGTCGAACGCCAGCATCTCCTTCATCATCCCGCGGTAGGCGCGACCGTCCTCGTTCTTCATCATGTGCATGAAGGCGCTGTTGTACACGCGATGCATGCCCAGGCTACGGACGAAGTAGCCCTCGAGCATCCAGAAGGCCTCGGCCAGCAGCAGCGTATCGGGCGCTTCCAGCGCCACGCGGTCGACCACCTCACGCCAGAACTCGCCCGGCATGGCGGCGTCGAAGGCCTCGTCGGTCATGGCACCGTAGCGCCCGCGCGAGGGGATGGCGCCGCCACGCCCTGGCTCCGGGTACCAGAGCCGGCGAACGTGCCGGCGCGCGAGCGTCATCGCCGCGTCGAAGCGGATGATCGGGAAGCGTCGCGCGACCGCCAGGATCGTCTGGATCACCGCCTCGCGCCCCTCTGCCTGCAGGTAGTCGAGCTGGGCGGTGTCGTTCCACGGCATGGCGGTGCCGTCGTTGCCGTGGTAGATGAAGCGCGCCTCGCCGCTCCGGGTGTCGCGGCGCTGGAACACCACCGCCGCGTCGCTACCGTCGTAGTAGCGGTCCTCGATGTGGATGCTCACGCGCGGATCGCTCGAGAGCTCGGGCCCCTCGAAGGCGTAACCCGGGAAGGGTGGATGGTCGAGCTGCACGAACCAGTCGGGGTGCTCGATCACCCAGCGGCCGTCGATGCCAACGTGGTTGGGCACCATGTCAGAGGCCAACCGCAGGCCGTGGCGCGCAGCGGCGTCGCGCAAGCGCTCGTACGCCCACTCGCCGCCCAAGTCCTCGGCGATCACGTAGTCGTGCAGCGCGTAGGCCGACGCGACCGCGTCCTGCTGCCCGCGCAGCTGCTTGATGGCGCGTGAGGCGCGCGAGCGCTCCCACAGGCCGATCAACCAGAGGCCGGTCACGCCGCGACCCGCGAGCTCGGCCAACGCCTCCTCGGGAACCTGGTCGAGCCGCCGCACCTCGCGCTGGTAGCGCCGTGCCAACTGGTCGAGCCACACGTACGTGTGTTTCGCCATCAGCACCACCCGCGGCATCCAGCCGGCATCGGGGCTGAAACGCTCGTCGAAGGCGGCCGCATCGGCCAGCATCCGCCTGGCGTGATCGGGCGACGGCCCGCCAGGGCCGAAGCCGCGCGGGCGGTGGATCTCCTCCAAGGCGTCGATGGCCGTCAACAGCGAGCCCAGCAACACCTCGAAGCGCTCGCCCAGGAAGCCGCTCCAGCGCTCGCGCACGAAGCGCAGCTGCCCCCGCAGGTCCTGCGGCGAGGCGCGCAGCGGCGCCAGCAGCTCGTCGAACAGCGAGCCGCCGGCCCCCGGCGGGCCGGGCCGGCGACCGAGCGTGTCGCGCACCAGCGCGATGACAGCCTCGTACGCGCTGCTGCTGCGCAGCGGCTGGTCGTCCACCAACGGCTTGGCGCCCAGCAGCGCCGGGTTGACGTTGGCCAACCAGCAGGTCAGGATCTCCTCGAGCACCACCTCGCGTCCCGGCACGCCCTCGACGAGCGCGTCCAACACGGCGTCGGGACCCCGCAGTCCGGCCGCCACGTCGCGCGGCGGGTAGCGCCGCACGAAGGCCTCGAGCGCGGCTTCGCCCGCGGCGCCCTGCGCCGCGCGCAGGCGCCGCTCCACCGCCGTGAAGGCCTCCGAATCGATGCTGCGCAGGTGGTAGGCGATGAACAGGTGGTAGACCTCTTCCAGCAGCGCGCCCGCGTAGAGGTCTGGACCCGTCAGCGGCGGCTGCTCCGGGTCGCGTTGACGCTCGACCTCGGCCGCGACGCGGGCGGCGGCGTCGGGATCGGCCAGCAGTAGGTCGCCGCGCACGGTCACGAGCTCGTCCTCGACCTGGTACCGGCGGCGCGCCTCGAGCGCCACGTGGAAGCGGCGGGCTGGGCCGGTGATCGACCACGGCAGCCTGAACGCAACGGGCACGCGGGCCTCCTCCCGCGGTCCACGGCGCCGCAGCGAGCACCGTGCCGCGGCACCGAACGTACCACGGAGGCCGTCCGGCGCCCGGTTATGCTGGCGCGAGCACCACCCTGGAGGTGGCATGGCGACGCAACCAACCTGGTGGAAGCAGGCGGTCCTGTACGAGCTGTACGTGCGCGCGTTCCGCGACGCGGACGGCGACGGTCACGGTGACCTGCGCGGCGTGATCGAGCGCCTCGACTACGTGCGCGACCTCGGCGTCGACGTGCTGTGGCTGCTGCCGCTGTCACCCTCACCCTTACGTGACGACGGCTACGACGTGACCGACTACTGCGACATCCACCCTGACTACGGCACCCTCGACGACCTGCGCGACCTGATCGATGCGGCGCACGCGCGCGGGCTCAAGGTCATCACCGATCTGGTCATGAACCACACCTCGAGCGACCATCCGTGGTTCCAGGCCTCGCGCCGACGCGCCGACGGCAAGGCCGACTGGTACGTGTGGAGCGACGACCCCGAACGCTACAGCGAGGCCCGCGTCATCTTCACCGACAGCGAGACCTCCAACTGGACCTGGGACGAGGTGCGAGGTCAGTACTACTGGCACCGCTTCTTCCATCACCAGCCCGACCTCAACTACGACCACCCCGACGTGCGTTCCACCATGCTGGACGTCATCCGCTTCTGGCTGGAGTGCGGCGTCGACGGGTTCCGCCTCGACGCCATCCCCTACCTGTACCAGCGCGAGGGGACGAACTGCGAGAACCTTCCGGAGACGCACGCCTTCCTCAAGGTCTTGCGAGCCCACGTCGAGAGCATCACGCCCGGCGCCTTCCTGCTCGGCGAGGTGAACCAGTGGCCCGAGGACACGCTGCCGTACTTCGGCGACGGCTTCGACGAGATGCCACTGCTGTTCCACTTCCCGGTGATGCCGCGATTGTGGAAGGCCCTGGCGCAAGGTGACGCCGCGCCCATCCGCTGGATCCTCGAGCGCACGCCCGCCATCCCGGCCTCGTGCCAATGGGTGGTGTTCCTGCGCAACCACGACGAGTTGACGCTCGAGATGGTCACCGAGGAGGAACGCGCCTTCATGTACGCGGCCTACGCGCCCGAGCCGGTGATGCGGCTCAACGTCGGCATCCGCCGGCGCCTCGCCCCCCTGTGCGACTTCGAGCGACCTCGCATCGAGCTGCTGCACTCGTTGCTGATGACGTTGCCAGGCACGCCGATCCTGTACTACGGTGACGAGATAGCCATGGGCGACGACCTGACGCTGTTCGACCGGAACGGGGTGCGCACACCGATGCAGTGGAACGACGGTCCTGGCGCCGGCTTCAGCGAGAACCCGACCACCTACGCACCGTTGTTGCGCGGCGCCACCGCGCCGCAGCGCGTGAACGTGGCCGCGGCCGAGCGCGATCCGGGCTCGCTGCTCCATTGGATCCGGACGCTGATCGCCACCAGGAAGCGGCACCCCGCCCTTGGCGGCGGAAGCTTCGCGATGCTGCCGAGCCCGGATCCGGCGTTGGCGGTGTTCCTCTCGACCAGCGAGGACGACGCCGTGGTGGCCGTGCACAACCTCGCCGCGGAGCCGCGGCGGCTCGAGCTGGCGGTGCCGGCGCTCGCCGGGCGACGCCTCCGGCTGGGCTTCGGCGGCCGCCTGTCCCAGGACGCCCCACGTGGCACCGAGGCCACGGCAGACGCCATCCCGGTTGCGCTGGAGGGCCACGGCTACGCCTGGTGGTCGCCGGCGGAGGCACCAGCATGATGCGCTCGCCGCGCAGACCCGCGCGCGCACCGCTGGCGCCGCCAGCGAGCGTCGCTCCCTGGCTCGTGGTGCTTGGTGCTCTGCTGGTGCTCGCCGCCTGTGCGGGCGAGATCACCAGTCCCGGCGAGCCGCTGCGGCTGCTCAGCCCGACCCTTCCGGCCGCCTTCGAGGGCGAGCCGTACGAAGCGACCCTGCGACCGACGGGCGGGCTGCGGCCGTACACGTTCGCGGTGGTCGACGGCGCTCTGCCCCCGGGGCTCCAGCTGGAGGCGGGCCGGTTGGTGGGCACCCCGAGCGCCCAAGGCCGGTTCGCCTTCACCGTGGAAGTGAGCGATGCCAACCTGAACCGAACGGTGCAGCGGCTCGACCTGAGCGTACGGCCGCTGCCCGATCCCGTCATCAGCGTCGACGTGCCACCGACCGAGCTCCAGCGGGCGACCGAGTTGCGCTTGCGGCTCGACGCGGGCCGCGGCTGGCGCGGCGCCGAGGTGGTGGTCACGTGGGATGCTGAGCGCTTCGACCTGCGCAGCGACTCGGTGCGGCCCGCGAGCCGCGACTTCATCGCCGTCTGGGAAGCGGAGCCGGGACATCTCCGAGTGGACGTCGCGGCGCTGGGCGAACCGCTCTCGCGCGCGGCCGATCTGCTCCGCTTCACGCTCGAGCCGCGCGAACCCGAACGGCTCGGGCTCAGCGTGACCGCCGCATCGGTCACGACCGCCGGCCGCACGCTCGACACGCGTCGGCTCGGTGCGCCCATCGCTCGCCCGGACGCGGTTGCCGAAGAGGCGGTCCAGGACGACGCGGCCGAACCGGCCGAAGCACCGATCGACCAACCCGACGCACCGGACGACGAACCGAGCGACGACGAACCGAGCGACGCACCCGACGAGGGCACTCCAGACGACGAGGGGATCGGATGAGCACGATAGCGCGGGCCCAGCTGGCCTCGTTCGCGGCGCTGCTGCTGCTCTGCGCAGCGATCGGGGTTGGCCACGCCACCGCCTTCCAGGCATTGCGTTTCGAGGAGCGGCTCGAGCGTGCCGTCGACGTGTTCGTCGGCCGCGTCACCAGTGTGTCCAGCGAACGTCGCGACGACGACCCGTGGACGGTCGTGTCCATCGCCGTCGACGAGTGGGTGCTGTATGACAGCACGGTGACGGAGACGGGACCTTTCGACGTGGACCTGGCCTTCCTGGGCGGCAGCGCCACCGGCACGGCGCCGCGGCAGGTCGCGGGCTTCCCCGTGTTCGCCGTGGGCGATCGCGTGCTGGTGGCGAGCTACGGCGCCGACAGCACCGCCGCCTCGCCCCTGGTGGGCGTGACGCAAGGGCTCTGGCGCGAAGCGAACGGCGTGTGGCGCGACGACGACGACCAGGCGCTGGCCATCGACGCCACGGGCCGCGTTCAGCTGGCCCGAGATGGCGATCCCGAGATCGTCTGGTTGCCGGCGCTGCGCACCCTGCTGCGCGAGCTGCGGGGGACGCCATGAGCGTACGGCGCCGCTGGCGCACGGCCATCGCCACGCTTCTGCTGCTCGGCTCGGCGTCGGCGTGGGAGGTTCGCGTCGATGACGAGGCTGGACCCGCCGACCTTGGTGCTCGCGTCGACGCCGCCGTCGACGCCTGGCGTGCCGCCGGCGCGGACGTCGACGCCGTCGAGCGCACCGTGCTCGTCCGCTACGGCGATGCCGCGCTGCTTGGACCGGACGCCATCAGCCTGGTCATCACGGCTGGCCCACCCGGGGTCGACTTCGAGCTGGTGGTCCGCGCGGACGCCGGCGAGCAGCTCGACGACGCGCTCGTGATCGCCATAGGCATCGCGCTGGGCGGCACCCCCGGGGTCGGTGTGCTCGACCCGCGCCTGGAGGCGGACGAGCCTCGTCGTCCGGGCCCGGACGACGCCGCCGCGCTGGCGCCCGGCGTCGGGCTGCCCGGCGACGTCACCGGCGACGGGAACGTCGGCTTCGACGATCTGCTGGAACTGGCGTCGGCGTGGGGTCGCCAGGGCATCAACCTAGCGGCCGATCTCGACGGCGACGGGGTCGTCGGGGACGGAGATCTCGACGTCCTGCGAGAGCACTACCGCTTCGCGCCCATCGGCAGCGAGGCGAGCGCGGACGCCGTCGGCGACGACGCACCGGACGACACCACCGAGCCGGAGCCCGAGACCGAGCCGGAGCCCGAGACCGAGCCGGAGCCCGAGTCGGGCGAGGACGCAGCGGCGCAGGACGAGCCGCAGAACGCTTCCGACAGCGCTCCTTGACGGTCAGACCTGCCTGCGGTGGCCATCAGCGCGCGCCGTGGCCACCGCGGACACGTCACACCTCAGTGGTTGCCCGCCTGGGCGTCGATCGCCAGCGCCAAGTCGACATCCATCTGGCTCACGCGGTCGCCGGCATCGTGCGTGCGCAGCCGCAACGTGACGTTGCGGTACACGTTCTCGATCTCGGGATGGTGGCCCTGACGCTCTGCCAGCAGCGCCACGGCGCTGAGGAAGGCGAAGGCCTCGACGAAGCTCGGGAAGCGCAGGTCCCTCCGCAACGCCCCGTCGTCGAGGCGCCAACGCTCCAAACGTGCCAAGGCCTGCTCGAGCTGCGTGTCGGTCAAGGGTTCGGGCATGCGGTCTCCTCCTCGGGAAGCTTCAGCCTACCTCCGCTGCGCCGAGGCGACCGTGAGCGGGCGACCCTTCAACTGGAGCATCACGACCTCCTGCTCGGCCCGCGCGCAGACCAGCGTGCTGTCCCCGACCTGTTCGACCAGTACGTCGCTGAACGAACCGATCAAGTGCCCCGGAAGCATCACCACGAGCTGTTCGGGCAGGTCGCGCTGTCGCCCCGGGTAGGCGCGCACCGTGAGCTTCTGGCCCCCCAACTCGACCGTCAGCGGCTCGCCGGTGATGGCGTGGACGTCACCGACGGCGCCTTCCTCACGTTCGAGCAGACCGAGCAGATCGTCGCTCTCGACCGTCAGCGCGGTCATGAAGCGCTCGGTGAGGCTCAGCACCAGGTTGTCGGGCAGGCTCACGTTCGCGGCGCGGGCAGCGCCTCGCAACAGGCCCTCAACCGCCGCGCGGCGCTGTGGCGCGCGGCTGGTGATCTCGCCGGCCCGTCCGATGGCGCGCCGTACCGTCTCGTGCGGCACCGCGGCTCGCGCGCCCGCCACGTCGCGCACCACCGCCAGCAGGTCGTCGCCATGCTCGTGCGTCAGCACGAACGCCGCCGCCAGCGCCTCGGCCAAGCGGGTCGCGAGCGAGCCGCCCTCGTCCCTGAAGCGAACGTACAGGTAGTCGCCCTCGACGTCGGCCAAGAGCCTGCCACGCCCAACCCGCACCTCCAGGTGCGGAGTGAGCGGGTGCGACGCCCCGTCGACGAAGAGCGTCCGGGTGCCGTCGCTGCCCATCAGCGCCACCTCGTGGCCACCGATCGTGAAGCGAACCGGACCCACCATCCGCAGCGTGACCGCCTCCGCGCCAGGCGGCACGCGCTCCCAACGCAACGCCGGGTTGGCGGCGAGGAGCACGCCTCCCGCCAGCCGCGGCCCTGGTGCCCGTCCTCCGACACGCGCCGGCAGGTGGCGTTCCAACCGCTCCACGAGCGCTTGGGCGTGCTCGAGGCAGCGTTCCACGTCGCGCTGGAACATCTCGCGCTGGTTCCGCTCGAACGCCAAGGTCTCGGCCAAGCGGGCATCCAGGTCGCGTCGCACGATCGCCTTCTGGGCCTCGGGTAAGCGCTCCTTGGCGAGCTCCTGGAGCGCGGTGCGCAACGCGCTACTGCTTGGGCCCTTGCGGACGAGCGACGAGAAACGGCCGGCGTAAGGATCCTTCGCCACAGCCTGGAGCGCCTGTCGGACGTACTCCAGAGCGCCGGCCTCCGCCACCTCGAGGCGCGCCAGCGCTCCGCGGTTCTGCCCCAGGCTCATGATCAGGTCGATCATCTCGCGCGCCAGTTCACCCAGGCTGTCGACGTCCGAGAGCGAGATCAACGGGTCCTCGCGCTCGGGCAACGGCTCCTTCACCTTGAACTTCTGCAACGCCGTGTCGTGCGAGAAGCCGGGCTCGTTGGCGTAGCGCTGGAGGTTGCGCAGCGTGGCGTAGACGAGACGCGGCGTCAACCGGTCGCGCTCCGCGCGCCACGCGGCCGCCAGGCCGCGCACGACCTCCTCGAGTTCCTCCCACCAGACGCGATCGGCGAGCGCCTTCAGCTGCACCCGCTCCTGGCGCAGCACGGCGTCCTCGACCACCTCGGTGGCGACGTCCACGTCGAGGACCACGCCGTCACCGTCCGAGCGCTGGTCGTCCAAGCGCAGGTCGTCCAGGCGCTCGCGCCTGCCCGTGCCGCGCGTGGGCAACTCCGCCACCGAGCGCAGCCGCCGCGCCAGGTCGCCGAAATGCTCGCGCTCCTCGACGGCCAGCTCGCCCAGCCCGCGCTCGATGACGCCGTGAAGGTGCCACAACGACGCCACGCCACCCTTGATCTGGCGGCGCGCGACCAGCGCGTCGAGCTTGTACTCGAGGAGTTCCAGCGCAATGCGCGGTAGGTCCGACACGGTCGCAGTGTAGCGATTTCCACACGGCTCGCGACGTGAGGTAGCTCGCACCGCGATGGCTGGGCAGTGCCGTTCTGAACGTGGCCGCCGCAACGTCCACCAGGCCTTGACCGGCCCGCGGCGCTCGGACATGATGACCGACGTCGCGCCGGGGGCCGCGGCCGTGGAAGGAGAACCTGTGCCGCACATCATCTGCGAGCCGTGCATCGGTACGAAGGACCAGGCTTGCGTCGACGTTTGTCCGGTCGAGTGCATCTACGAGGCCGACGACCAGTTCTACATCCATCCCGAGGAGTGCATCGATTGCGGGGCCTGCGTGCCGGCGTGCCCCGTCACCGCGATCTTCCCGGAGGAGGACGTCCCCGCCGCTTGGGAGCCGTTCATTCGCAAGAACTACGACCTCTCAGGCGTGTGACCAACGCGGGCGCCAGTCTCGGCTGGCGCCCGCACCACGATTCGATCGCCTGCCCGAGCGAGCGCCCTCCGAGAGCGCCGCTCGCTCGGGCAGGCGCCTTCGCCAGCACCCGCCCTACGAGGCGTCCGTCAGCGCCCGCTCCACGCGGGCGATCACCTCGTCGACGTCGGCCGGACCGATCACCAGCGGTGGCACGAAGCGGACCACGTGGCTTCCGGCGTTGACGACGAGCAAACCGGCTTCGCGCAAGGCTTCGACGATCGGGGCGACCGGCTCGTCGAACACCAGACCGAGCATGAGGCCGAGACCCCGCACGCCGCGCACCCGCCTCCCCACCAACCCCTCCAAGCCGGCCCGCAGGCGCGCGCCCATGCGCTCCGCGTGCTCGATCAGGCCGGAAGCCTCGATCTCCTCCAGCACGGCCAGACCAGCGGCGGCGGCGAGCGGGTTCCCGCCGAAGGTGGTGCCGTGTCCGCCCTTCGGCATGGCCGCCGCCACCTCCTCCGTCATCACCAGCGCACCGATCGGTACGCCTCCTGCCAAGCCCTTCGCGAGCGTCACCATGTCGGGCACCACGCCCGCGTGCTCGAGGGCCAGGAAGCGTCCCGTGCGGGCCACCCCGGTCTGGATCTCGTCGATCGCCAGCACGGCACCGTGCTGGTCGGCCACGTCGCGCGCATGCCGGAGGTAGCCGGGATCGGCGACGTGGACGCCCCCCTCGCCCTGGATCGGTTCCAGCCAGACGACTGCCGTCTCGTCGTCGACGGCCGCCTCCAGCGCGGCCTGGTCGTTGAAGGGCACGAAGTCGACCGGGTACGGCAAGGGCTCGAACGGGGCTCGGTAGGCTGGCTCCCAGGTGAGCGACAGGGCACCGATCGTGCGGCCCGCGAAGCCTCGCGTGGCAGCCACCACGCGGCGGCGTCCCGTCGCGACGCGCGCCCACTTGAGCGCGGCCTCGTTCGCCTCGGCCCCGGAGTTGCACAGGAAGACGCGCCCTAACCCCACTGGCATGCGGGCCACGAGCGCTTCCAGGAACGCGACTCGGACGTCGTTGCAGAGGTTCTGCGGGCACACGATCAAGCGCTGCGCCTGCGCCGTCAGGGCAGCCGTGAGGCGTGGGTGCGCGTGGCCGAGGCTCGCCACCGCGATGCCGGCCATGCAGTCGAGGTACTCGCGGCCGTCGGCGTCCCAGAGGCGCACGCCCTCGCCGCGGACGAACGCCACGTCCGCCTGCCACAGGCCAGGTCCGTGCCGCGCCTCGCGCGTCAGCAGGGTCTGATTGCCTGGAACGTCGGAAGCGATGTCAACGGGCATGCGGTGCTCCTCTCGCTGATCGTGCTGGCGTTGGACGCTGCGACGCTGCGTCAGGACCCGACGGTACCGCGCGGACGGCGCGATGCGCGCCGTCACGGGTGCAGACCAACGAAGCCGAGGCCGGCGCGCTCGTCGAGGCCCAACGCCACGTTCAGCGCCTGCAGGCCCTGCCCCGCCGAGCCCTTGCCCAGGTTGTCGAGCGCAGCGAGGACGACCACCCGGCCCGATTCGGGATCGAGTCTCCAGCCGATGTCGCACCAGTTGGTGCCGTCCAGCAGGCGCGGGTCGGGGACGCGGCGCGAGCCAGCGCGACGATCGATCAACCGCACGAAGGGTTCGTCGGCGTAGGCCGCCTCGAAGGCCGCGCGCACGTCGCCTTCGCTGCTGCCGTCGTGCAGCCACGCGTGCGCGGAGACGCCCACGCCGCGCACGCGGCCGCTGGCCGCCGTCGACAGGTGCACCCGGAGGCCGCCAGGGAGCACTTCTGCGATCTCGAGCGCGTCCGGATGCCCGCTCGGGAACGTGACGCCGTCGCCAGCGCCGGGCGCTGCGGCGCTGCTGCCGAGCCTCGCCTCCACCACCACGTCGCGGCGCGCGACGACGACGCCGTGCAGCAGCGGTGCCAGCGCCAGCACCACGGCCGTGGCCACTGGGCCCGGCAGGCGCAACCGCGCCGCGCCGCGCAACCGCGCGCGCTCGCGCTCGGGCAGCGCGTAGGCGAAGCGAGCGACCGCCTCGGGGCCCGACCGCTCGCTGCCGCTCGTGCGCTCGGAGCGCGCGCCGCCCACGAACCGGAACGCGCCCGACAGGTCCAGCAGGCAGCGCAGCGACGGCCCAGATCGCGCCGCCGATGCCGCCACCTCGTCGCTCGATCCGGCGTACACCAGCACATCGACGCCATCGAGGTCGGCCTCGGCCGCGAAACGGAGGTCGCTGACGCGCCACAGGTTGGGGTGCTGCGCGGCCACCGACTGGCCGGCGTGGGCGCGGCTCGTCACCTGGGTGACCCGCAAGCACGGGTGGCCGAGCGCCAAGCGCAGGAACTCCCCGCCGACGAGGCCGCCCCCCTCGACGAGCGCGAGCCGGTACCCGCCGTGCGCGCAGGCGTCGTCCCGCCCCAGTCTCATCGGCCGAGCAGCACCACCGCCAACGGTGGTTCGAGGCCGGCGTCGAGCTCGAGCAACGCCGCCAGCTCGGAATCGTAGAAGTTCGCCACCAAACAACCCGTGAACGCCATGGCCGTCGCCGCCACGACCGCCGCTTGCGTCGCAGCGCCGGCCTCCAACGCCAGCAACCGGTACACCCGAGGGCCGTGGACCGCCACCAGCCGAGTCGGCACACCCGTCAGCACCACCGTCGCCGCGTACGCCTCCAGATCGCCTTCCCCCAGCAGCACCTGCGTCAGGTCGTGCCGCACGTCGCCGAGCGCGAGCTGCTCCAGCGCGTGCTCACGCGCGTCGTAGTGGTAGCGCCCGGGACTCAGTTCGCGCACCGCGTGGACCAGCACGTAGGCTTCCAAGCCCGACATGTCGCCGGGGACGAGATGCGTGCGCTGACGCCCGTCGACCAACCCCGCCGTCGCCCACAGCACCCGAGCCAACTCGGCCTGCTGCAACGAGCCGCCCTCGGCCGGCTCGCCGCGCGCACCCGCCAGCGCGTCCCACACGTCGCCGTGCTGGCCGACGTCCAGCCTTGGCAGCAGCACCCGTTCCTGCGGGTTGGCGTACACCTTGAAGCGCGAGGCGTGCGTCGCCACCGGTGGTGCGCCTTGGCCACGGGCGAGCATCGTGGCCGCGTGCGCGGCGGCGGACGAGGAAGGTCGGGGTGCCATGCGAGACCGGCAGGATACCACCGTGCCGTGGTGTTGCGCCGGTACACTGCGGCCGTGCGAGAACGGCTGCTGTCCTGGTTCGATGCCCACGCGCGCCCGCTCCCCTGGCGGACGCCAGGAGCCCGCGACCCGTACCGCGTGCTGGTGGCCGAGACGCTGCTGCAGCAGACCCAGGCGGCCCGAGCTGGTGAGGCCTTCCCGCGCTTCCTGGCGCGTTTCCCGGACCCCACGGCGCTAGCCGCCGCGCGCGACCACGAGGTGCTGGCCCAGTGGCAGGGCCTGGGGTACTACCAGCGCGCACTGCGCCTGCACCGCTGCGCGCAGGTGCTCGTGCGCGACCACGGCGGCACGCTACCGGACGACCTGGCCGCGCTCGAGGCGTTGCCGGGCGTCGGGCGCTACACGGCCCGGGCGATCGCCGCGCAGGCGTTCGGTCAGGCGCATGTCGCCGTGGACGCCAACGTGCGGCGCCTCGGCGCCAGGCTGCTGGGGCTGGCGCAGCCGGAGGACCGCGTCATCGAAGCGGGGCTCGCGACGCTGCTGTGGGGCGATGCCTCCGACAGCCGACACGCCGACCGCTTGCCCGACCACATGACCGAGGCGCTCATCGAGCTGGGCGCCACGTGCTGCACGCCTCGGCGACCAGCCTGCCATGCCTGCCCCCTGCGCCGCGCGTGCCACGCAGCCGCCAGCGGCGAACCCGAGGCCTTCCCCGCCCCTCGCCGGCGACGCCCACCCCGCCGCGAGCAGCTGCGGTTGCTGGTGGCGCGCCGGGGCGCGGCAGTGGCGCTGGCGCGCCGGCCCGGACACGGTCGCTGGGCCGGCTTGTGGGGCTTCCCGCAGGCCAACGACGCGAACCCGGTCGGGCGGCCGCTGGCCGGCTTCGAGCATGGGCTCAGCCACCGCAACCTGCAGGTTCGCCCGCTGCTGGTGCGGGCCGAGCGCGTTCCGGCCGAGGTCGTCTGGGTGCCGCTGTCGCGCGTCGCCGAAGGTGGCGGCGAGCATCCCGTCGCCGCCGTCGACCAGCGGCTGGCGCGCCAGCTGCTGGCCGCCGACGAACGGCGCGCCGAGCGGTCCAGCGCTCTGGTAGGTAGCGCATGACGCTGCTGCGCGTGCGCTTCGCCGAGACGGACCAGATGGGCGTGGCGCATCACGGCGCGTACGCCGCCTGGCTCGAGGTGGCGCGGGTGGAGTGGTTGCGCGAACGCGGCCACGCCTACACCGACTTGGAGGCGGCCGGCGTGTCGTTGGCCGTCTCGGAGCTGCGGGTGTCGTACCGCGCCGCAGCTCGCTTCGACGACCTGCTGCGCATCGACACGCAGCTCGTGTACGCCGGCAGTCGCGGCTGCCGCTTCGCCTACCGCATCGAGCGAGCGAGCGACGGCACCCTGGTCGCGAGCGCCGAGACGCGCCACGTCGCGACGGGGCGCTCCGGCCAGGCAGTACGCATCCCGCCTGACTGGAGTGCCTTCCTGCGCGCCTGCGCAGGAGCTGGAGCCAGCTAGAGCGCGGTGCTAGACTCGGTGCCACGTGCGCCCCGCCCGTCCGGGGCTCGGAGGCCACCATGCGCCAGACCGCGACCGCCCCTTCCGTTAAGCCGCGCAACGCCGACGGCCGCTTCGTCGAGCAGGCGCTGACCTTCGACGACGTGCTGCTGGTCCCCCGGCGCTCGGGGGTGTTACCGAACGAGGTCGACGTGCGGGGGCGGTTCTCGCGCTCGCTGCCGCTGCACGTGCCAATCGCATCGGCCGCCATGGACACCGTCACCGAGACCCAGATGGCCATCGCCATGGCCCGCCAGGGCGGCATCGGCGTGGTGCACAAGAAGCTCGCGGTCGAGCAGCAGGCCGAGATGGTGCGCAAGGTCAAGCGCTCCGAGTCGGGCATGATCGTCGACCCGATCACGCTGGGACCCGAGGCGAGCATCGGTGAGGCCGATCGCCTGATGGGCGAGTACCGCATCTCGGGCGTGCCCATCGTCGACCCGAACGGGCGACTGCTGGGCATCCTCACCAACCGCGACTTGCGCTTCGAGGACGACATGACGAAGCGCGTCGACGAGCTGATGACGAAGGAAGACCTCGTCACCGTCCCCGTGGGCACCACCTTGGAGCAGGCGCGCGAGATCCTCAAGCGCCACAAGGTCGAGAAGCTGCTGGTGGTGGACGAGGCCTTCATGCTGCGTGGACTCATCACCATCAAGGACATCACCAAGCGCATCGCCTACCCGAACGCGGCCAAGGACCCGCTCGGTCGCCTGCGGGTAGCCGCGGCGGTCGGCGTCGCCCGCGACCTCGAGGCGCGCGCGGCGGCGTTGGTCGAGGCCGGTGTCGACGCGCTGGTGCTCGACAGCGCCCACGGGCACTCCGAGGGGATCCTGGACGCGCTCACGTACCTCAAGGCCAGTTACCCGGTCGAGGTGGTGGCCGGCAACGTCGCCACGGCCGACGCCGCGCACGACCTGATCGCGCTCGGTGCCGACGCCATCAAGGTCGGCATCGGTCCTGGCAGCATCTGCACTACGCGGGTGGTGACAGGCGTGGGCATGCCGCAGCTGACCGCCATCCTCAACGTGGCCGAGGTGACGCGGGCGGCGGGCGTTCCGCTGGTCGCCGACGGTGGCATCAAGTACTCCGGTGACGTCGCCAAGGCCTTGGCGGCGGGTGCCGATTGCGTCATGCTCGGGTCCATGCTGGCAGGCACCAGTGAAGCGCCGGGCGAGGACATCCTGCGCGACGGTCGGCGCTACAAGGCCTACCGCGGCATGGGCAGCATGGGCGCAATGTCGGGCGGCGGCGCCGACCGCTACTTCCAGGAGGACGCCAAGAAGCTCGTCCCGGAAGGCATCGAGGGCATGGTCGCGTACAAGGGGCCCGTGGACGACGTGCTCTATCAGGTGGTGGGCGGCCTGCGCTCGGCGATGGGCTACTGCGGCGCCGCCAGCCTCCCCGACCTACGAGACGCGCGCTTCGTCACCATCACCCAGGCCAGCCTGATCGAGGGCCATCCGCACGACATCACCGTCACCAAGGACGCCCCCAACTACTCGGTCAAGCGCTGAGGCGCAGCTCGCGACGCGAGTCGGCCTTGCTCGGTGGCGCGGCCACGCGTCCGAGAGCGCGTCGACGCCATCGGCAAGCACGGCGTCATCGCGTCGACGCCATCGGCAAGCACGGCGCCGGCGGGTGGAACGTCAGAAGACGAGAGCCTGGTCGCCTTCGGGCTCGATGCCGAGGAAGGCGTCGCGGACCGGTTGCACGCCCAACGTCAGGAAGTGACTGAAGGGCGACAGGACGCGCTCCTGCAGGCCGCCGTTCGGTCGCAGGTGCGCCTGCAGCCGCGCGAACTGCTTCCGCGCCCCGTCATCCTGGCGCACCAACGCGCGTCCAGTCTTCTCCCGCAGGTTCACCACCGTGCGCTCGAGGTGATAGCGGCCGCGCTTCACGGGTCCGGTCAGGCTCGGATCGATCCCCTCGGTGGCGGCGAGCAGCGCGCCGAACTCGCGCTCGACCGCGGCCAGGGCGGCCGCTGCGCTGTCGGCGTAGCCGTGCCGGTGCAGCTGCAACTCGCACAGCGCATGCTGTGGATCGGCCTGGACCGAACGCCAGTCGAGGCCGTGGCGCTCGAGGATGCGCCGAACCGGCGGCTGGAGCACCGTCACCGTAGCGCGCGGCCACAGCAGCGGCATGCCCACACCGTGGGCGTCGTACACCGACCGCAACTGGGCCAGGTAGCGGAGCTCACCCGGGCCCACCACGAAGGCTGCGCTCGGCAGCAGCAGGTCCTGCAGCACCGGGCGCAAGCCGGCGGCCGGCGTGATGCTGGTGGGGTCGGCATCGAGGTAGGCGCGCAAGGTGGCGCGTTCGACGCGTTCGCCACCCAGGTACAGCGCGCTCCCCCGGTGGCGCAGCAACGTGCGCGCCCCGCCGTCCGGCCGTTCGACGAACAGGTTGGTGGCGTCGTCGCTGCGGCCCAGCAGCGGCTGCCAACCCAGCGTGGCGAGGCGCCCGCCAGCGGCCATGATCGCCGCAGCGCTGGCACCGGGCTCGTCGAGTTCGCGCTCCAGCGCACCGCGCCAGCGCCGCGCCAGCTCGCGGTCGAGCGGGTCGACGACCAGCAGGCCCGAGTCGCCCAACAGCGCCAGCAGCAGACGCGCGAACCCGTCGCTCCAGCCGCAGGCGTCGTCGCACGCCCGCACCAACAGCGCGTCGACGTCATCCGCGTGCGGACCGTCGCCATCGAGCTCGCGCAGTGCGGCGCGGGTGCGGACCACGTCGGCTGGGTCCAACCGGGCTCGGCCCACGGCCGGTCCGCGTGGCACGCCCACGCCCAGGCGCAAAAGCCGCTCGTTGCGTCCGAGCACCCAAGCGTGGTCCATCTCGTCCACGTCGTGGTCCTGCGTGGCCATCCAGAACACCGGCACCACCGGACGTTCCTCGCGGTCCAAGCGTCGTGCCAGCAGCACCGCCGTGACCGCCTTGCTGAGCGAGAAGGTGGGTCCTAGCAACCAACCGATCTGCTGCCCGGTGACGACCACGCGCGAGGCTGGATGCGCCAGCTTCCGCAAGCTCGCCTCGGCACCGGTGCCGGCGCCCCAGGCCTCGTGCCGTCGCCGCAAGGCCGCCACGAGCGAGGCTCGATCCTGGTCCCTCGGCACGGTGAGGGCACCCTCGAGATCGCCGGCTGGCACGGCGAAGGCGCCACCCAACTCGCCAGCCTCATAGGCGGCGAGGAACGACGAGGCTGGGGCCTGGTGCTGACGTGGGGTCACGGGCCAGCCTACCGTGCCCACGCGCGGCCCGCGCGCGCCACACCACCGCAGAGCGAGCCCGAGTAGCTGCCCGAACGCGTGGTAGCATCTCCGTCAACGGCGTCATCGGCGCCGTCATCCTCATGGAGATCCACGTCGACCTCGTCCCCCCGGCAGCGGCCGACCATGACGCGCCGGCCGCGAGCCTCGATCCCACCATCAGCAGCGGCGTCGCCAGCGTCGTGATCGACGTCCTGCGCGGTGGCACCGTCGCGGTCACGCTGTTCGAGCGCGGCGCCGGCGCCGTCACGATCACCTCGGGCGTGCGCGCGGCCCGGAAGGTGGCCGAGCGCCTCGGCGCCGTGCTGGTCGGTGAACGCGATGGCGTGCCTCCAGAGGGGTTCAACCACGGCAGCTCGCCCAGCCTGTTGCGGCGCGTCGACTTCGCCTCCCGCGAGGTGGTGCTGCTCGCGCGTGAGACGCCGGTAGCGTTGGCGCGCGCCACGGGCACGGTGTGGTTGGCGGCCCTCAACAACGCCGTCGAGACCGCCAAGGCGGTGCTGGCCACGCGCCCTGCGACAGTGCGGCTGGTGTGCGCTGGCGATCGCGGCGAACCCGACCTGGCCGACACGGTGGCGGCGGGTCTGCTCGTGGCGCTGCTCGATCGGGGCGCCAGGCTCGACGCCGGCCTCGACGTTCGTCTCCACGGCGGCGCGCGCTACTGCTTGAGCGTGCTGCGCACGACGAAGGATCCGCTCGACGGCATCTGGGCCTCGGCAGCCGGCGCGGAGCTGCGCGCCCTGGGGCTCGAGGAGGACCTTGCCGTCGCTTCCGAGACGGCTTCGAGCGACGTGGTGCTGCGCGTCCTCGAGGGCGAGACCGTCATGGGGCACCCGGCCGTGCGCCTGCGCAGCGCGTGAGCGAGACGCCTGCGCAGCGCGTGAGCGAGACGCCCGCGGCGCTGCCCCAGACCGTCGACGTCCTGGGCCACGCCGTCCATCCCGTCGATCTCGAGCAGGCCTCGACCTGGTGCCTCGAGACCGCGCTCGGCGAGGGGCCGCCACGGCTGGCAGTGACCCTCAACCCCGAGATCGTGGTCCGGGCGCGACGCGACGCCGCCCTCCGTGCCGCTCTCACCCGGGCCGACCTGACCGTCGCGGACGGCGTCGGCGTGGTTTGGGCCGCGCGCCGGGCCGGCCGGCCGCTCCCGGGCCGCGTGCCCGGCGTCGAGCTCACCTTCGCGCTGTTGCAGCGCGGCGGGCCGCGCTTGCGGGTCGCGCTCGTCGGCGGCCGGCCGGGCGTGGCCGCGAGCGCCGCGGCCGAAGCCGAGCACCGCTGGGGCGTCACCGTCACCAGCCATCACCACGGGTACTTCGACCGCCGGCGCGACACGCCGCAGGTGGCGGCGGCCGTCGCCGCGGGGTCGCCGCACCTGTTGCTGGCCGGCCTGGGCGAGGGTCAGGAGCAGCTGCTCGACGACCACCGCCAAGCCTGGGGCGCGACCGTGCTGATCGGCGTCGGCGGCAGCCTCGACGTGCTCGCCGGTGTCGCCCGTCGAACCCCCGCCTGGACGCGCCGTCTCGGACTCGAATGGGCCTGGCGGGTGGGCCTCGACCCGGCTCGCTGGCACCGGCTGCCGCGGCTCGCCACCTTCGCCTGGTTGACCCTGCGCCAGGACCGCGTGACCCTACGCGAGGGCAATCGCTGAGGCCGACGGCGCCCTTCGATCGCGGCACGAACCCAAGCGTCGCCCCCACGCTGCCCGTGTGCGCAACGCGAACATGGGCCGTGACGTCGGTTCAGTCGAGGGCGAACTCCTCGAGCTGCTCCTTCTCGGAGGCTCCGTCGGGCGTGCCGGCCGGGTAGCGTCCGTCGAAGCAGGCCAGGCAGGTGCGGGCCAGACCGATGGCGCGGGTGAGCCCGGCTTCCGAGATGAAGTGGAGCGAGTCGGCGCCGATGCGCTGGCGGATCGTCTCCACCCCCATGCTGGCGGCCGCGAGTTCCTTTCGGGCAGCGGTGTCGATACCGTAGTAGCAGGGGAAGCGGATGGGCGGGCTCGACACCCGGAAGTGGACCTCGCTGGCGCCGGCGTCACGCAGCAGCTGCACGATGCGGCCGGAGGTCGTGCCGCGCACGATCGAGTCGTCGACCAGCACGATCCGCCTGCCCGCCACGGCTTCGGTGGGCGCGAGCTTCAGCCGCACCTTCTGGTCGCGCAGGTGCGGGCTGGGAGCGATGAAGCTGCGTCCGGCGTAGGGCGACTTGTACAGCCCGATGTCGTACGGGATGCCAGAGCACCGCGCGTAGCCGAGCGCCGCGGCGAGGCCCGAGTCCGGCACGCCGACCACCATGTCCGCCTCGGCCGGGGCCTCCTGGGCCAGGATCTCGCCCATACGCACCCGCGAGGCATGGACCTGGACACCGTCGAGCGCCCCGTCACCGCGCGCGAAGTAGATCCACTCGAAGGCGCACGGCGTCGGCTCCGGCACCAGCACCTGGCGCGTGTGCAGGCCGTCGTCGTCGGCCACCACCAGCTCGCCCGGGCGTACGTCGCGCACGAAGCTGGCGCCCATCACGTGCAGCGCAGCCGGCTCCGAGGCGAAGACGTAACCGCCCTCACGGAAGGCGCCGATCACCAGCGGCCGCACACCGTTCCGATCGCGCAGGCCAAGGATGCGGCGCTTGTCCATCAGCACTACCGCGAAGCCACCCTCGACCTCGCCCATCACCCTGGCGGTGGCGTCCTCGAGCGACAGGTGCGCGTAGCGCGCCACCAGGTTGATCATGACCTCGCTGTCGTTGGTGGTCTGGAACACCGCGCCCTCGCCCAACATCTCGTCGCGCAGGCGCTTCGCGTTGGTGAAGTTACCGTTGTGCGCCAGGGCCAGCAGGCCCTTGTTGGAGCGCACCGTGAGCGGCTGGGCGTTGAAGCGCAGGGACGACCCGGTGGTCGAGTAGCGGGTGTGGCCGATGCCGGTCCTGGCGGCGGCGAAGCGCAGCTTGTCGAGCCGCTCCTCGGTGAAGACCTCGGTCACGAGACCCATGTCCTTCTCGATGCGGATCTCGTCGCCGCCGGCCACACAGATGCCGCACGACTCCTGGCCACGGTGCTGCAGCGCGAACACGCCCAGGTGCACCAAGGCCGCCATGTCGGTCGGGCGCGGCACGTGCACCGCGACCACGCCGCACTCCTCGCGCGGTTTGTCGCTGCCCGAGGCGCCGCTGGCATCGGCCCGGAGGGCAGGCTCAGGGAGACGCGAAAGGCTCATACCGCGAGCGCCTCTTCGATCGTCGCTTCGAACGCCGTCGCGGCCTCGTCGAGCGCCAGATCGACACCGCCATCAGGGGCGTCGGGGTGCTCGATGCGCAGGCGTGCGCCAGCGCTCTCGCCGATCCGCATGGACTCCAGGCTTGCCCCGGCGAGGGCCGCTTCGACGTCGCCCACGCGACCAGGCGGCACGGCGATCAGCGCGCGAGCGGCGGCCTCGCCGAAGAGGGCGGCGTCCCAGCGCGGCGCGAGCTCGCGCGGCAGCCGTGCGCGCACCCCGCGCCCGCCGAGCAGCGCCATCTCCGCCAGCGCCACGGCGATCCCGCCGTCACCGACGTCGTGCACGGTGTCGACCAGGCCCTGCTGCACCAGCATCGCCAGCCCGCGCACCAGGCGTCGGGCGGCGCCGAGGTCGAGCTCGGGCGGCGCCCCGGCCTCGAGCGCGTGCTCGCACCACAGGTAGGTACTGGCGCCCAGCGTGGGCGCCCCCGAACCCAGCAGCAGCAGCACGTCGCCCTCGCGCCGCAGTCCGGTTCGGGCGTGACGCTCGACGTCGGGCAGCACGCCCACCATGCCGATGACCGGTGTGGGATGGATGGCCTGCTGGCCGGTCCCGGTGCTGTACTGGTTGTACAGGCTGACGTTCCCGCCGGTGACCGGTGTCGCCAGCGCCAGGCAGGCCTCGCGGATGCCCTCGATCGCCTCCTGCAACTGGTGGTACGTCTCGGGGACGGTGGGGTTGCCGAAGTTGAGGTTGTCCGTCACCCCGAGCGGGGTGGCGCCCACCGCAGCCAGGTTGCGTGCCGCCTCCACCACCGCCAGTGCGGCGCCCCGGCGCGGGGCGAGGTAGACGTAGCGCGCGTTGCAGTCGACCGTGGCGGCCACGCCACGGTCGCTGCCCTTGATGCGCAGCACCGCCGCGTCGGCGCTCCCGGGGACCACCACGGTGTTGGTCATCACCTGGTGGTCGTACTGCCGGAACACCGCCCGCTTCGAGGCCACGTTCGGGTGGGCGAGCAGCCGCAGCAGCGCGCGGCCAGCGTCCTCGGGCGCCGGCAGCGCCGTCAGGTCGCGTTCGCGCGCGACCCGCACCGCGCTCGCCTCGATGCCCGCGCGCTCGTAGGTCGGCGCCTGGTTGAGGGGCGCGACCGGCATGTCGCCCACCAGCGTCTCCTCTTCCCACAGGCGGAAGCGGTCGTGCTCGGCCACGCGGCCCACCACGACGGCCTCGAGCTCCCAGCGACGCAGCAGATCCAGCAACGCCTCGACCTTCTCGGGGCGCGCGGTGAGCACCATGCGCTCCTGCGACTCGGACAGCATCACCTCGAGCGCGCTCATGCCCGTCTCGCGCCGCGGGACCAGGTCGAGCTGCAGGTCGACGCCGCGGCCGGCGCGGTGCGCCATCTCGGCCACGCTGGAGGTCAGGCCGGCCGCGCCCATGTCCTGCACGCCCACCACCAGGCCGCCGTCGATGGCCTCCAGGCAGGCTTCGAGCAGAAGCTTCTCCATGAACGGGTCGCCCACCTGCACCGCGGGCCGATCGGCGTCGCTGGCATCGGTCAGGTCGGCCGAGGCGAACACGGCGCCACCGAGGCCGTCGCGCCCCGTGCGCGAGCCGGCGTACACGAGCAGGTTGCCGGCCTCGCCGACGGTGCCCGACTGCAGTTGCTCGTGCCGCAAGAGGCCCAAGGCCATGACGTTCACCAGCGGGTTCTGCTCGAAGCAGGGGTGGAACTCGATCTCGCCACCCACGGTCGGTACACCGATGGCGTTGCCGTAGCCGGCGATGCCCTGCACCACGCCGTCGAGCAGGTAGCGCGTGCGGCGCGTGCCCAGCTCGCCGAAGCGCAGCGCGTCCAGCACCGCGAAGGGGCGCGCGCCCATGGCGAAGATGTCGCGCAGGATGCCACCGACGCCGGTGGCGGCGCCCTGGACGGGCTCGACCGCGCTGGGATGGTTGTGGCTCTCCATCTTGAACGCCACCGCGTAGCCCTCGCCGATGTCGACCACCCCGGCGTTCTCGCCCGGTCCCTGCAGCACCTGCGGCCCTTCGGTCGGCAGGCGCCGCAGCAGCGGGCGCGAGTTCTTGTAGCCGCAGTGCTCGCTCCAGAGCGCCCCGAACATGCCCGCCTCGACCGCCACCGGCGCGCGCCCGAGGTGCTCGCGCACCTGCTCGAACTCCTGCTGCGAGAGACCGAAGGTCGCGGCCTGCTCGTCCTCGATCGTCACCCCCACCGGGACGCTGCCAGGCGCGACGTGGCGATCGGCCTCGAAGGGGCTCACGCCACCACCGCCGCGTCGACCACCGCCTGGAGCAGCGCGCGGCCGTCGACCGATCCCAGCAGCGGTTCGAGCGCCCGTTCCGGGTGCGGCATCATGCCGAGCACGTTGCCGGTCTCGTTGCTGATGCCGGCGATGGCGCGCAGTGAGCCGTTCGGGTTGGCGCTCGCGGCCGCCTCGCCGTTGGCGCCGACGTAGCGTAGGACCACCCGCCCCTCGCCCTCGAGACGTTCCAGCGTGGCCTCGTCGGCCACGTAGCGGCCCTCGTGATGGGCGATCGGCAGGCGCAGCACCTGGTCCTTCCCGAAGGCGCGAGTGAAGGGACCGTCCGCCTCGACGCGCACGTGCACGTCGTGGCAGGCGAAGCGCAGACCCTCGTTCTGGGCCAGCGCACCGGGCAGGAGCCCCGCCTCGGTGAGGATCTGGAAGCCGTTGCAGATGCCGAGCACGAGGCCACCTCGGCGCGCGAAGGCCCGTACCGCCTCCATCACCGGCGAGTGAGCCGCCAGGGCGCCCGAACGCAGGTAGTCGCCGTAGCTGAAGCCGCCGGGCACGACGACGGCGTCGGCCTGTCCGAGCGTGCGCTCGGTGTGCCAGACGAAGCGAGCGCGAGCGCCCAGCACGCCGGCGAAGGCGTGGCGGGTGTCGTCGTCGCAGTTGGAGCCCGGGAACCGGAGCACCGCGATGGTTGGCATGGAGCGTTCCTTCTGGCGGGCACGCCGGCCGCCGCGCACGGCCACCGCGGTGCCCGCGGGCGGAGGCGATGCCGCCGCCCGGATGGCATCGCCCGCAATCTAGCACGGTCCGCGACGCCGTCTCGGCCTCGGCCGGCGGCCTGTCGCGCGTGCTGCGGCGCACCGCGCTTGGGCCGCTCGGGTCTGGTATGCTCGTGCGTCGTCGGCCGCCGCAGGCCGCCTGGGGCGCTCGGGAGAGCCTAGCGCCAAGGGTCGTCCAGCTGCGGTTCGCGCCCTGGCCGAGATGGCGGAACGGTAGACGCAGTCGACTCAAAATCGACCGGGGCAACCCGTGCGGGTTCGAATCCCGCTCTCGGCACCACCTGCCACCTTCGCGGCTCGACGAGCCGCCCCCGAGGAGACCTCGCCATGTTCTGGATCGTGCTCGTGTTGTTCATCCTGCTCTCCGGCCTGCTCGTGTTCGTGATCTTGCTGCAAGAGCCCAAGCAGTCCGGCCTCGGCGAAGGCCTGGGCGGCGCCGGCGGCGGCTTCGACTTCGGTAGCCGTGGCGGCATGGCCGGGGGCTTGCAGCGCCTGACCATCTACATGGGTGTCACCTGGGGCGTGCTGGCGCTGCTCTTGCAGGTCATCCCGCGCTGACGACGAGCGCCAACCGTAGCGTCGGCGCAGCCGGCACGCTGCCGTCCACCGCATCCCGCGTCACGCAGCAGCACTGCGTGAACAGGGCGTGAAGCGCTCGCCGCTACAAGGCTTGCGCCCTTCTTCACGGCACGGTAGGTTGGAATGTGTCGCACGTACCGGCGCGGATCGATTCGCGCGCAGCGCGATCGGGCGTGCCGGTGAGAGGACCGGGCGACCGTCACGGCCGGCGGACAGCGCGTTCGCAATGGAGCGAACGAGTCCAGGTCCGATCCGGCATCACCCTACGGAGGTAGCATGAAGAAGCTGTACCTGAGCCTCGCGTTCGCGGCCCTGGCGTCGTTCGCGTTGGCCAACCCGTTCGTGTGGCCCGCCGCCTGGACCGTCACCCCCCCGGGTGAGGCCGAGTACGGCGGCACCGTGGTGCAGGGCTCGCTCAGCGACCCGCGCACCTTCCAACCGGTGCTGCAGTCGGAGACCAACGAGGTCACCGACATGATGCAGTTCGCGACGCTCGTGACCCAGGGCCCCGACTCCGACGAGTGGCTGCCCTACGCCGCCGAGAGCTTCACCGTGAGCGAGGACGGCACCGTCATCGACCTGGTCCTGCGGGACGGGCTCACCTGGTCGAACGGCGACCCGATCACGGTGCAGGACTACTACGCCTCCTACCTGCTGCAGACCGATCCCGAGACGGGCTCGAACAAGTACGACAGCTGGTTCCTGAACGACGTGCAGATCACGCTCGAGATCACGGGCG
>PXAU01000221.1 GCA_003567075.1 Trueperaceae bacterium | reverse complement strand
CGATCTTCACTCCCACAAAGTCAGCGTCGCGTTGTGTTCCGGAGAGGTCATCGTACCATCTCTGCTCATCGTATCCGAATGGTGGATCTATCGTGCCCGGGATCAGCGGCTGATCAGACGATACAAACCTCCAACTTGTGTTGTTCGGGAATGCATCCGTTCTGCCGAGTATCAGCGAGCGCAAGTCCGCTATATCAAGTACGTTAATCACTCCATCTCTTCGCACATCCGCTGCTATCAGCTTGTACGGACTGTCGAGCTGGCTTATCCCCAGTATATGGCGCTGTATCAGCGCTATATCGTAAGTTGACACACCATTCAATGGATTGTCATTTCGCTCCGGCCTGACTTCGTAGTCCATTCCGACATCCAGTCCACCGAAGTAGTAGCTTCCATTGTCACTGGTCATAAAGTCATTCATCCAGTTCAGATTCATCGTAAGGTCGATGGTCACATCTGCAATGGATTCACCATCTTCGCGGTATATCTGACCCGATATTGACAGGTCGTCACACACATCGTTTGGATCCTGGATGTCAATTTGCGTCACACAGAAGTCCTGGTTGCCCGCTTCGTCTGTCACCCAAATCTGCACATCCTGAAGGCCGACTTCATCGCAGCAGAATTCGCGGCTGGTCTCTGTCTGATCCGGGCTAAAGCTGAATACCAACTCATCACCCGGCGTGCAGTTGTCAAAGCTACCTGCATCGTACACAGATGCATCCAATTCAACACATCCGTTTATAGGCATCACCAAGGTCGATATGTGATCTACACATACCGGCGTAGGATGTTTGCCATCCTCTACGGTCAAGGTGAAGGTACAGGTGTTTACAGTACCGCACTGGTCTTCCACAGACCACTGGACCTGATGTACGCCCACCGGATAGATACCCGAAGCATTAAAGCCAAGTCCGCTTGCATTCGCTGTGCCATCGCTGTCAATATCCACCTGCCACACTGCTTCAAACTCATCCACATCGCCGCAGCCATCTACCTCAAGAATCAGCTCAGCAAATCCATCGCAGCCCGCTCCGTCTGTAACCACTATCGTCGTATCGGCGCAGTTGTTAAATGACGGTCCTTCCGTATCCATTACCACTATTTCCTGAACATGGCTCCAGTTACCTGCTCCGCTTCCGTCAAACTGGCACCAGTCCAGTACCGTCCATGTCCTCAATATCTTGAAGCACGCATCGCCGGAGGCTGTAAATACATCATCTGTATAGCTGGACAGCACATCGCCGCACTCTCCACTCGTCCAGACAGGTTCACCGGTCGTTTGTGGATCCGTATCAGCAGTCAGACCGCAATCAAACAGCGTCACATCGTCCGGCCACTCAATGTCATCTTCCTCAAATGGATCGAAGTCAACTATGGTGATCAATTGGACACATTCACTTGAGTTACCGTAATCATCGGTCGCTGTGAATACACGCTCTATCTCACCAAGACCGCATTCGATATCTTCAATCGTCACTTCTGTTATTTCAACTGCACAGTTGTCGAGAGCAAATCCATCCAACACGTTGAACGCTCCGACTCCGGTCGGATCAAACAGCTGTCTGTTTTCTCTAGGCTCATCGTAGGGCGACTGTATGCGCGCGACCACTCCCAGTTCGCTAAGGTCAGCAAGCTCTGAGTAGAACTCACAGGATACCGTCACATCCGTAGGACAGGTAATCTGTGGGGGAAGGTTGTCCTCCACAAATACTGACACATGGCAACTGTTAGAATTACCGGACTGATCAGTCACCAGTACCTCAACCTGAATGGTGTCGCCGATATCGCTGCAGCAGAAGATCAATTCTTCTTCATACAATCCGCTGTTTCCACAGCCCAGCGTATCGGTTATTCGACGCGCTGTCAGGTCCACAGGACCACAGTTGTCGAACGAACCGTCATCCCAGGCACTCACATGCACTGTTCCAAATCCGTCACCACCCAGTGACACTCTCGTATTCAGGTCGCATACGGCAATCGGCAGCACATCGTCCACTACTGTTACATGCACCTCGTAGGTGTTGTAGAAGCCACAAGCATCGCTGGCAATATAGCGCACCGTGTGTGTACCTTCCGACAGTCCCTCGAGGATCTGATCTCCGGTTGGCAAGGTCACCAGGTGACCCGCACTTGCCGTTACATACCAGCTAATCTCGCTGCAATCCTCTTCGAATTCAGGTTGGGGGACCAACCAATCGCCCACACAACTCAATTGTCGCATGCCGATGGTATCGTCATCCATCTCTACGAATTCAGGACGGTCCATATCCCAAACCATGATGCTTTGGACGTGAACTAGCGGATTGATTCCAGGCATCAAAGGCATACAAACACTTCGCACGTACCAGGTTCTCAAGATGTCATAGCTTCCGCCACATCCATCGAGAATCACGTCCTCGTATCCTATAGCGAGGTCGCAATACGGCATATCATCCACTTGAATTTCAATTCCATCAATCATCGGTCTTCCTGTATTGGACACCGAGGTCAGTTCGGGATTCTGTGCCACATCTTCACAATTGAAGGCAGGCTCACCAAATCCGTCGTAATCCGGTGGGAAGGTAACATCGAACAAGTTGAATGGCGCAATGCTTATGTACTGTTCACAAGTGGTCGTATTGCCCGAATCGTCGGTCACCGTCCAGGTGCGCTTGATTACTGCGCGTACAGAATCACACTTCTCATTCAAAGTAGTGATGTCAGTATAAGAAATATCAACAGACAATTCGCAGCTCAGCAGCTCGGGAATACCGGTCACAGATGGATCCGTATCACCCACACAGGTCACAGTCATATCTTCTGGACAATCGACAACAGGTGCCAACTTATCCTCTATCAGAACAAAAGTTGAACAACTGTTGCCTGTTATAGGATCAGTAACCACGACCAACAAGGTGTCATTTACATTATCAAT
>PXAU01000415.1 GCA_003567075.1 Trueperaceae bacterium | reverse complement strand
TCGGGTCGGTCCGGCAGCACCTGGAGTGGCTTGCCCTCGAGTTCGTCGTAGTTGCGGTCGTCGTGGTACGCGTCGCGCCTGCGTTGGCTCGCCTGGACGGCGAGGCGTTCGGGTTTGATGGTGATGAGGCCGCGGTCGAGGAGGCGGTTGCAGGCAGCGGTGACGCGGGCAGCTGCCTGGCTTCGACGATGATCCCGCCGCCGGTGGTGGTGTGGCGTGGCGCGTGGAGCTCGAAGAGCAAGGGGTCGCCGCGTTGCAGCGCTCGGACCGCCTGGTCGCTGGGGCGCCAGACGTTGACGTCTTCGGGAAGCTCGTACCTGCGTTGGCGGGATCAGGCACAGCCGATGACGTCGATGCAGGCCCTCGCGAGCTGGGCTCCGTGGGGTCATAGTGCGGGAGAGCGGAGAGCGGTGCTCTCGCTGCGGTGATGAACGTGCGCGTGGTCGTCAGCGTCGTCGGTAACAGCTGTACCGTCGAGCGTGCGCCAGTGCGGTTATCGCTGTGAACCTCGCATCAGGGCGTCCGCCGGCGCGACGGTGCGCAGCACCTGAACCGTCTTCGATCTCGAACAGGCGTTGCTCTCGCCCCGGCGGCACCAGCAGGCCCTGCGTGAGGCGTTCTCCAACCCGAGATCAGAATGGGTTGGGTATCAGGTGTCCGACGGATATAGGTGCGGTTGAAGCATTCCACGCAGCGGCGGTGGGCGGTGGCAGAACCCGACTGCGTGAGCGCGGTTGACGCTGGGGCACGGCTCATTGCGGCACGGCTCAGCACGGCGCGGCTGTCAGCCTTCCCGACGTTCGTAGACCGCCGCGAACTGATCGAAGGCGGCGCTGATGGTCGTGTTCGACGCGGGCCCGAAGGCCTTTCCGGCGCGGTAACCGAGGTTGGCCCACGTGAGTCTGGTACGCAGCGTCTGTTCGGACATGGGTTCGCCACGCGCGCCGCGCTGCCATTGGATGGTGAACTGGGCGCGGCGGGCGTCATCCGGTGGGTTGCGTTCGTCTCGGCGGTAAGTGAGGCTCTCCAGGAAGGCGCGGGCGCTGGCTTCGTCGGTCGGGTGCCGCATGGTGGACTCCTTCGGTTGCCGGGTTGGTGGCGTGGTGCGCGCGGGTTGTTCGCTGATGGGCGATGGCGGGCTGGCCGGGGTGACGTGCTTCGCCCCGGGTGGCGTGCCGTGCGCCGCGTCTGGCGGTACGACGTGCTGCTCATCGGTTGGCGCGACGTGACCCTCGTCGTGTGGCGCGACCTTCGGCACGTCGTGCGGCACGACTCTCGGCCCATCGCTGGCCGCCCAGCGCGCTTCGCCCGTGCCCCGCGTGAGCGTGACGGTCAGGGGCGCGTGGTCGCTGATGCCCGCGGTGGCGATCGCGTCGAGATCGCCATAGGTGGCGTGGGTCGGTTGCAGGTGGGTTGAGGTGAAGACGTGGTCGTAGCGGCGGGTGACGCGCTTCGATGCTCGCCACGAGGCGGCTTCGTTGGATCGGTGGAGGGCGCGGTAAGCGTCGCGCAGGCCGCTCGTGGCGGTGCCTTCGATGACGTTGCGTTCGGCGCGTTGCTGGCGAGCGTCGCCCCAATACTCGATGTGGCCGCCTTGTTCGTGCTTGGGGGTGTTGAAGTCGCCGCAGAGGATGCGGGGTGTGGCGGTCCGTTGGGCGAGGTAGCGGGCGAGTCTGTCGAAGGTGCCGACCTTGGTGGCGACGCCGCTGGAGGTGGCAGCGGGGACGTGGACGTGGATGAGGTCGAGGTCGCCGTGTGGGGCGTGGACGGTGATGACCTGGATGCGATCGGGTCGCGGGACGTCGATGCCGTGGGGCTCGCGTGGGGTGATGGGCCAGCGTGAGGCCAGGAGCATGAAGAACGGGTGGTTGAGACCGACGGCGCGGCCGGCGTGGGTATGCGTCAGGCCGTCGTGGGCGAGTGCCTGCGTGAGGGAGGCGCAGCGTGTGGGGCTGACTTCCTGGAGGGCGACGACGTCTGGGTTCACGTTGGCGATGATGCGTGTCTGGTCGGGATGGGTGCGGCGGCCGAGGTTCCAGGTCATAAGCACCATGGCGTGACCTCCTGGTCGGGTGATGGGCGTTGGCGACCGTCCGCCCGGTCTGCTGGTGGATGTCGACGTCGGTCCGTTGGGCTGGTCACCCCTCACCGGCCTCCTGCGCCGCGAGCTGCCGCTGCCGCTCCTGTTCCTTGAGGAAGTTGTAGCGCGGGGTGCCTTCGGGCTCGGAGTCGACGCGCAGCGCCACGTCGGACTCACTCGACGAGGAGAGCGCGAGCCAAAGGAAGAACACGATGAGGAGGATCCATGGGTACGCGACGATGATCGCGATCAGGGCGAAGAAGGCGATGAAGATGTAGCGTCCGAGGTAGTAGATGACTCCGAAGGTGACGACGTCGTCGGTCATGGTGGTCTCCTTCCTGGCCGGCGAGGGCCGCTTGGATCGCTGCGCGGCGGGTGGCGTCCGGGGCTGCTGCGTGAGGGACGCTGTCGTGGATCGCTGCGCGGCGGGCGGTGTCCGGGATCGCTGCCTGACGGGCGGCGCTGCGCCGGACCGTGGAGCGATCGTCGCTTGGCGTTCGCCACCAGCTTCCACGATCGGCGCGTCATTAGGTGACGCGTTTCAACCGCAGGGGTTCAGTCGCGGTCGTCGTCGTAGCCGGCTGCGGCTGCCCACAGCTCTCGGTGCACGACCTCGCGCACGTTGGCGGGTCCAGTGACCTCGATGCCGGCGCCCCAGCTGTAGAGCCAAGGCAGGAGGTCGATGGGGACGCCGTGCTTGTCCTGGCCGCAGGTAATGGTGACGTGGAGGTCGCCGTCGTCGCTGGTGCGGTCGACGCGGAGGTTGCGGTGGCGGCGCTCGAAGATGCGGTGCGCGACGTGCTGCCGCACGCGCAAGGTCACCTCGAGCCGCGGTCCGG
>PXAU01000220.1 GCA_003567075.1 Trueperaceae bacterium | reverse complement strand
GGGTGCTCGACTGCGCCGACATCTACACCGGCGTCGAGGAGCTCGTCGGCCGCTTCGCCGCCGCGCACGGTCTCGGCCCCGATGCCCTCAAGGTGCACACGAAGTACGTGCCCGACCTGGCGTCGCTGCCCAGCCTCGGTCGCGACGACGTGCGCCGCGCCATCGAGCGCTCGTGCCAGCGCCTGCGCCGCGAGGCGCTCGACCTGGTGCAGTTCCACTGGTGGGACTACCGCGTCCCACGCTTCCTCGAGGCGCTCGAGGCGCTGCACGAGCTGCAGCGGGAGGGCCGCGTGCGCGCCATCGGCCTCACGAACGTCGACGCGTCGCACCTGCGCGAGGCCCTCGCACACGGGATCCCCATCGCCTCCGTCCAGACCCAGTACTCGCTGCTCGACCGGCGACCCCGAGGCGGGCTCGACCGCGTCGCCATCGAAGCGGGTGTCGACCTGCTCTGTTACGGCAGCCTGGCCGGCGGGCTCCTCAGCGACCGTTACCTGGGGCACGACGACCTCGGTCAGGAGCACGAGAACCGCTCGCTCACGAAGTACCGTCTGATCCTCGAGGAGACCGGCGGCTGGCCCGCGCTGCAGGCGCTGCTGCGCGACCTGCGGGTCGTCGCCGACGCGCGCGGCAGCGACATCGCCGGCGTCGCCACGGGCTGGTGCCTGGCGCAGCCGGGTGTGCGCGGCTGCATCGTCGGCATCCGCTCGCGCCGGCACGTGGAGCGCCTCGCCGCCGTGCGCGGCGCAGCGCCGCTCGGCGAGGCCGACCTCGAGCGCCTCGAGTCGGCGCGCGCTCGCTTCCCCGAGGTGCCCGGCGAGGTCTACGAGCTCGAGCGCGACCGCGACGGGCCGCACGGCCGCATCATGAAGTACGGGCTCAACCGGACGGCATCGTGAGCGGCGCCAGCGACGACGGCGGATCAGGGCCAGCGACCGCGCGCACCTTCCGGCTCTACGACCTGCGGGTCGAGATCGTGTCGGTCAAGCCGGGTCTGGAAGCCGTGTGCAACCACCGCCTGGGCGACTGCGTCTTCGTGTCGGGCGAGAACCTGAGCATCCCGGCCGGCAAGACCTTCAGCATGTACGCCCTGGCCGCCGTGCTGCCGCTCCTGCCAGCGAAGCAACGCATGAGCGACGAGCACGACTGGATCAACCACGACGAGTACGTGGCCTGCCCCGACCCAGCCTGCGAAGCGCTGATGCGGATCACCCGCACCGGGATCCGCGAGTTCAGGTTGGAGGACGTGAGCGCGCAGGGAGCCGATGCCATCGGCGGCGCCGCGAACGCGCACGGGGTCAGCAGCGCAGACCACGACGACGACGGTGTCGACCCGCCTTGAGGCGTCGACACGGCGATCTCCGGTCGCTCAGGCCCTGGGCCGAGCGTCACATGCCGGGACTCGGCGCGGGCCGTATGCGTGCCAACAGGGCACGTGTCGCCTCGGTGAGCGCTCGGCCGTCATCCGCTTCGACCCAGGCCCGGCGGACGAGTTCGCTCCCGAGCCCCACGCAGGCGGCACCCGCTGCGAGGTACTCGGCGGCATCGTCGACGCTGACGCCGCCGGTGGCCATGATCTGCAGGTTCGGCAGGGGGCCGCGGACCGCGCGCACGTACGCGGGTCCCCCGAGGGCCGCGACCGGGAAGACCTTCACGACAGGGCACCCCCAGGTGCCGGCACGGACCATCTCGCTCGGCGTCAGGCAGCCAGGAACGTACGCGACACCCGAGGCGTGGCACCGCTCGGCGATGTCGGGCTCGCCGTTGGGGCCGACGACGAATGCCGCGCCTGCGGCGAGGGCACGCTCGGCGGTGGCGACGTCGGGCACGCTGCCGGCGCCGATCGTGACGCCGCTCGGTGCATGCCCCACCAGGTGCGCGAGGACGTCCTCGGCGCCCGGGCCGCGCAGGGTGTACTCGATCAAGGTCGCACTGCCGGCGGCGAGGGCCACGACGGTGGCCTGAGCGCGGCCGCGATCGGGGTCGTAGAAGAGCGGCACCGCACCGAGGCGGCGCGTCTCAGCCAGCAGCTCGGCGGGTGTCATGCCGGCCTCAGGTCGGCCGCCGCGGCATCGAGCGCCGCGAAGCGCGCCTCGTCGATGTCGAGATCGAAGACCTCACCGATCACCGCGGTCCAGCCGTGCAGGAAGTAGATCCAACCGTCCTCCACGTGCAGGGAGCGCGCCGCGGCTTGACGGTGGGCCTGGTGCAGGAAGTCGAGCTCGCCACGGTAGTTCAGCTCCCAGATGAGCCCGCGCTCGGGGAAGATGCCCTCGTCGGTGACGGGTGAGCCGGGGTGGTCCTTGCCCATGCCGGTGGCGTTGATCACCATCGATCCCGGCGGCAGGGCGGCCATCAGCTCGTCGTTACGCCGCGGATCGGCGTTCTGGAGGTACTCGAAGTCGATGTCGCTGGTGATGGTGCCGTGCACCGCCTGGAGGTGCGCCAGCCGCTCGGCCCCGCGGTTCACGAAGCGCATGCGGCGCGGGCGGTCGCCCTGCTCAGGGAAGGCGCTCACGGCGACGCTGATCGCCACCGCCGACCCGCCGGCGCCCAGGCACAGCACCTCGGCCCCGTCGCGCCAATGGCCGGCGGGGACGAACGCGCGCCAACTAGCGGCCGAGGTGATGGGGTCCTTGGCGTGACCGATCAGTCGCTCGGTGCCCGCCCCATCGCCGCGTTTGGACAGGCACGACACCTCGCCGCACGTCACCGCGTGCGGGTCGAGCTCGTCGATCAGGTCACGGCAAGCCTCGAGCAGCGAGATCTTGTGCGTGGTGACCAGCGCGCCGCGGGCGAGCGGGTCGTCGCGCAGGTGCTGGACGATGGTCCGGTAGGCCTCGGGCTCGGCCCGGGGGGGCGCGTCGTACCCGCGGATGTCGGCCTCGATGCCGAGCACGTCGGCCCAGCGCGGGAACACCCGCATG
>PXAU01000010.1 GCA_003567075.1 Trueperaceae bacterium | reverse complement strand
CGTGCTGGTGACGGCAAGCGCGCGCTCGAGCTCTGGCGGGCCGCGCAGCCGGACCTGATCCTGCTCGATCTGATGCTCCCCGGCCTCGATGGCGGTGCCGTCGCCCGGAGGGTGCGTGAGACCTCGGCGGTGCCGATCATCATGCTCACGGCGAAGGTCGAGGAGGAGGACAGGATCGTGGGCCTCGAGCTCGGCGCCGACGATTACGTCACCAAGCCCTTCAGCCCGCGCGAAGTCGTCGCCCGCGTGCGGGCCGTCCTGCGCCGGGCAGCGGGGCACCTCCAGCCGGCGCGACACCATCGCGTGGGTCGCCTCCGTGTCGACCTGAACGCCTTCGAGGCGTACTGCGATCAGGAGCGGCTCGACGTGAGCCCCACGCAGTTCAGGGTGTTGGCGGCGCTCGCCGCCAGGTCAGGTGAGGCGCTGCACCGCAACGAGCTGCTCGCCGAACTGCCCGATGGCTTCAGCGACGAGCGCACCGTCGACGCCCACGTCAAGAACCTGCGCCGGCGCTTGGGAGCGTGCGCCGAGCAGCTCGAGACCGTTCGCGGCGTCGGCTATCGGCTGCGGCCATGAGCCTCGCGCTGCGGCTCCTGCTGGCGGTGGCGCTCACCGCGTTGTTCTCGGTGAGCGTCACGGGGTACTTGAGCCATCTCTCGGCGATGGATCGTGTCCCGCGGGCGTTCGGCCTCACCCACGGGCCGCGCGGGGGAGGCGGCGGCCCGATGCCCGAAGCCGCGGGTGCCACCACGCCCGGTGCATTGGGCGCCTCCCGAGCGCTGTTGGCCGAACTACAGGGAGCCACCCTCCGCTCGGCCCTGATCGCGCTGGCAGGTGCGGCTGCGGTTGGCGGCTGGATCGCGGTTCGGGCCAGCCGACCCATCACCCGGTTGGCGGAGGTCACCCGCCGCTACGGTGCGGGGGAACGATCGCTGCGCGCCACGCCGCAGGGCCCGTCGGAGGTGGTCGCGTTGGCGCGCGTGTTCAACGACACCGCTGACCGCCTTCAGGCCGAGGAGGATCAGCGGCAGCGCTTCACCACCGACGTCGCGCACGAGCTGCGGACACCGTTGACGGTGCTCAAGAGCGAGCTCGAGGCGATTCAGGACGGGCTGATGGAGGCGGATCCCGAGACGCTCCAGCAGTTGCTTCAGCAGGTCGACCTGCTCGGCCGATTGGTGAACGATCTGCGGCTCGTCACGCTCGCCGAGGCGGGCGCGTTGACCTTGCACCAAGCGCCGAGCGACGTCGCCGCCTTGGTCGTCGACGTCGCGACGGCCTTCGAGGCGCGGGCCTCGACCGAGGGCGTACGTGTCGAGGTGGACGCTCAACCGGCATGGTCCGACATCGACGCGGACCGGCTGTACCAGGTGGTCAACGCGCTCCTCGACAACGCCTTGCGGCATGCCAGGAGCCGGGTCACGGTGGAGGTCGCACCGCGTGCGCGCGATGCGATCGTACGTGTCTCCGACGATGGACCAGGCATCGCTGAGGAAGACCGGCCGCACGTGTTCCGACGCTTCTACCGAGGCGATCCAGTCCGGCGGTCGCACGCGGGTGGGTCGGGTCTCGGTCTGGCCATCGTGAAGGCCATCGTCGAGCTCCACGGCGGGCGGGTCGGGGTCTCCAGCGCTGCGGCGGGTGGTGCGGGATGCGGCGCCTGCCTCGAGGTTGCATTGCCGCTGTCGGGCTCGGCGTCGCGGCCCGAACGGGCACAACCGGGGTTCGCGGCGGCGCGCGGGGAGCTGTGACGTCGCCGCGACCGCGTGCCGAACCGTGCATGCCGACGTGCCGAACCGTGCATGCCGACGTGCCGAACAACGTATCCGGCGTGCCGACCGCTGCCAGCGGTACGGCCCCCACCCGCGCGTCCTGAGGGCCAGCGCGAGCTTCTGGCGAACGCCGCGTGTCAGGCGTGCTGCGGCCGGGTCGGGATCACCCGCACGAAGACGTAGAGCTGGATCGCCGCCGCCAGCGCCAGGAACGCCCGCAGCGGCCACGACGGCACCAACCAGATGGCCGTGGCGAGCATCAAGCTCCACGAGAAGGCGATGGTGGCGGCCTTGAACCGCAACGTCAAGCCGCGGCCGCTCTGGAGGTCGCGCAGTATCGGCCCGAAGCGCCGGTGCTCGAGCAGCCAACGATGCAGCCGTGGGCTGCTGCGCGCGAACGCGAAGGCGGTCAGCAGCAGGAACGGCGTGGTCGGGATGCCGCGCACGAAGATCCCCGTCATCGCGAGCGCGAACGTGATGCACCCTAGGCAGAAGTACGCGAGCCGCACGAGCGGGTTGGCTGACATGGCGGGGTGGGCGTCATCGTGCCGTGATGCAGCCGTCTCGCACCTCGCGGCCTCATGAGGCGACGCGGGCTCGGGTGTGGGGTGGACCGACCGTTCCATCACGATTGAGCGTAGCCCTGGCCGTGGCAGTGGTCAACGGCTGGGATGGCCATCGTGGCGACAGCAGGGCTCTCGCGGGCGGGACGCCACGCCTGCTGGCGCGTCGCTGCACGTACGATCGAGTCCGCTGAAGGGGCGAAGCCCGCGATACCGTGGCCCCAGCGGGTGCCTGGTCTTGACCTGCGCCTGGTCGGCACAGTCGATCGTCTCGGGCGGTTGTCCCTGGCAGACCCCAATCATCATGGATGATGATATCCGAGAATGGCGGCGCGCTTCGCAGCGTCGCTGGAGGCAGCCATGCACAGCACCATCGCCACCGACCGCATCGTCGCCACCTTGATCGCATCCTTCCTGCCGAGAACGTGCCACCAGGCCAGCGAGGACAGCCTCGAGCGGGGGCCGGTCATGTGCTCGGTGCGCGGCGAGGGTCGGTCGTGAGCGCGGTCACCCACGTCCGCTGGCAGCGGGTAGCGATGCCCGTCGAACACGGCGCCTGGGGCTTCTGGCTCGAGCCTGCTCTGCTCGGCCTGCTGGTCGCTTG
>PXAU01000125.1 GCA_003567075.1 Trueperaceae bacterium | reverse complement strand
GGCATCGAGCCGTTCTCGGCCGTCGACGGACCCGGCAACCGCTTCGTGCTGTTCCTGCAGGGCTGCGACTTCGACTGCCTCGCCTGCCACAACCCGCACACGATCCCCCGATCGGCGCCCGAGGCGCGCGTCGTGGGCGTCGACGAGGTGCTGGCCGAACTCGCTGGACCGGCCCCGTTCCTCTCGGGCGTCACGGTCTCCGGCGGCGAGGCGACGCTGCAGTCGCGCTTCGTGCGGGCGCTGTTCGAGGCGCTCGCAGCCGAGCCGCGCTTCGCCGGTCTGAGCCGCCTCGTCGACACCCACGGGGCCGTCCCCGCGAGCGTGTGGGACGTGCTCGAGCCCGTGATGGACGGGGCGCTGGTCGATCTCAAGGCCCTCGACGATGCGGTCCACCAGCGCCTGACCGGCCGCTCGAACGCGCTGGTGCTGCGCACCATCGAGCGCCTCGCCGCCCGCCGCAAGCTCGTCGAGGTGCGGCTGCTGATCGTCCCGGGCTTCAACGACGACCCGGCGTTGCTGGCCCGAACGGCGACGTACCTGCATGGAATCGACCCGGCCGTGCGCGTGCAGCTCACCGGCTTCCGCCGTCACGGGGTGCGGCCCCGTGCACGCGAGCTGCCCGAGCCTGCGCCCGATCGCATGGCCGCTCACGCCGCGACGCTGCGCGCAGCCGGGCTCGAGCGCGTCGTGGTGGTGTAGGTCGGGCGAGCGCCCACGCGGCACCGACGGCGCGGCTGCGCCTGCGGCATTGAAGCGCATGCGCGCGAAGCGACATCCCGGCACGCAGCAGCAGCGGCGGCCGGGACACCCTCGCCTTGACGCCTACCCCCGAGGCCCCCTAGGCTGCGCGCACCATGAACGAACTCGAAGGGTACCGCTATCGCGGCGCACGCGCGTTGGTCATGCTCCACGAACGAGAGCTCCGCGCCTTCCTGGCCACCTGGCGGCGCGCGGTGGCGTGGGGCGTCGTGCTGCCTGCCAATGGCCATCACGACGCGACGCCCGCCGCCGTCTTGCGGCACGTGCTCGGAGCAGCAGGCGGCTACTTGCGCTGGATCACGACGAGGCTCGGCCTTCCCGATCCTGGCATCGATCCGGTGCCGGACGTCGGCACGATCGAGGCGGAGGCCAGCGACTACCTCGAGCATCTGCTCGAGCGCTGGCGCACGCCGCTTCGCGACGTGCCCGAGGAGCGCTTCGGCGAGCGCTACGCCACCAGCGGCACCGAGGAGCGCACGATCGAGGCGATGCTCGAGCACGCGGTGGTGCACCCGATGCGGCACGCCTTCCAGCTCGAGGAGCTGATGACGCCGAACTGAGCGGGCGTCGCGAAAGCCGTCACCGGGTGGCGTGTATGCTGCGCCAGGTCCGATGGCTGAGGCGGCTACGCGTCCTCGATCGGTGGGGGTGGCGCGCGCACCGGTGGGAGGTCACGTTCGATGCCTGAGGTGGACCTGTTCGCGACGCTCGACACCGTCGTGCTGCGCGTGCATGATGTGGACGCCGCGAAGGCCTGGTACCAGGCCAAGCTCGGGCTCGAGGTGTCATCCGAGGACATGGGTGAGCGGTTGGTGACGTTCGAACTCCGTGGTGGCACGAGCCTCACGCTGCTGGAACTGAAGCGGGGGGAGTCGTTGCTTGAGACGCTCGGCGTGGTCGGGAGCTTCCCGGTCTTCGCGGTGCGCGATGCCCGTCACGCCTGGGAGGTCCTACGAGAGCGCGAGGTGCTGGTCGACCCGCTGCGCGACGCCGGCCCCGTGCTGTCGTTCGAGTTCCGCGACCTCGACGGCAACAAGCTCGAGGTGCGCGAGACGGCATGAGGAAGCGCACTCGACTGAACGTGTGGCTCCTCTTCCTGGCGCTGGCGCTGGTGGCCTTCGGCATGGTCGCCTGGCCACGCGACGGCGGCAACCCCTTCCGGGCCTACGCCGCCAGCGAACTCGTGCCAGGCGCTGGGCTGGGCGATCTGTTGGTGGGGGAGACGACCCTCGGCACCCTCCTCGAGCGCTTCGGGGCAGGCCTGCCAGCGGCCCTCTACGGTGACGAGACGGCGCTCGAGTTCACCTTCGCCCGCGCCGGGCTGTCGTTCACGTTCGTGGTCGAGGGCGCCTGCGCTGCGGCGGTCCAACGCATGCATGGCACCGGACTACGCGCGCTGCGTTCGCACCGGACCTTCGTACGCGAGGTGCCGGACTGCGTCGACGCGCCGCTCAGCCAGCTCGAGCTACGTGCCGGCGGCAGCGACGCGACGACGTTCTGGCGCGGCTCGACGCTGTCCGGTGTGCGACTGCGCATGGATCGCGAGCCGGCGCTCGAGCGTCTCGGCGCCGAGAGCGATCCCCGCTGGGGCAGCGACGAAGCGCCGATGTGGCGCATGTACGCCAGCGACGGGCTCGTGGTGTGGTTCGAACCCGACCGTGCGGCTGGTAGCGACGGGCGTTGGATCGTGACGCGCTTGCGCGTGGTGTCACCCTGAGGGCGTGAGCGTGCGCTCGCGGCGGCTCAGGCCGTCGGGGGTTCGGGGATGGGCGGTGGCTCGAACCCGAGCTCGTCGCGCCAGCGCTGCGCCCAGGCCGCATGGCGGCGCTCGGCGTCGCGCCGTCGGCCGAGCTGCAGCAGCGCGCTGAGCAGCTCGGTGAAGGCCTCCTCGTGCAACGGATCGATCTCGATGAGCTTGTCGAGCAGGAGCACCGCAGCCTCGGCCGGCGCCGCGCGCGCAGCCTCGCGCAGACCTTCGAGCACGCGCCGCTCGAGCGCGTCGGCAGCGTCGGTGACGAGCGGCAGGTCGACCTCGGCGGCCAGGCGGCCGCTGTAGCGCTCGACCACCCCGAGCCAATCACCGGCCTCCAGGGCAGCCTCGAGCGCGGCCAGGTCGGTCTCGCAGCGGGTCAACCGCACGTCCTCGAGGTAGGTCGTGCTCCCCCACGGTTGCAGGGCGCGCCG
>PXAU01000208.1 GCA_003567075.1 Trueperaceae bacterium | reverse complement strand
TGCGGCATCGCCCGCGCCGCTGCAGCGGCACGGTCTCAGTACCGATGCGGCGCCTCGGCGCTCCAGATGCCGGTGCGTGACTCGCCGCTTCAGGTGCCTGTGCAGCGCCTCGGCGCTACAGATGCTGCAGGTTCACCGACACCTGCTTGGCGCTGACCAGGTCGATGCCCTTGGCCACCAAGCGCACCTCGAGCCGCCAGCGCAGGTGCGTCCGGCTGCGCGAGAGCGCCCGCAGCGCGGTCGACATACCTGCCCCGATCGGCGAGTCCAGCGCTTCTGGCCGTTCCGGATTGGGCACCTCGATCTCGAACTCGTGCGTCTCACGCGTGTCGGGCGGATAGACCTTCTCACCCTCCAACGTCCGTTCGTCGCGGAAGACCTGGGTCGAGCGGCTGCGGGTCTTCCCGTCCTGCTGCCTCGTCTTGGTGACCTCCGAGGCGGTCAGGCTGACCACCAGGCGCTTCGCCTCGATCGGCTTCTTGGTGTGCAGCACGAAGCTCCCGCGGATCGTCTCACCGGGCTCGAAGGCGGTCTTCGGCAGCGAGAGTTCGATCGAGCCGCGCGCCCGCCGCGCCATGCCGTAGCCAACGAATGCGAGCACCACCACGGCGATCACGATCAGGATCCATACCGCACCGTCCATCGCACCAGCCTCCTTGCGCGCCACCGCGCCAGCCGATGCCCCGATCGGCTCGTCCAGCCCGCGCAGGAGGTCGAGGCCTCGACACGTTGTGATGCGCTCATCATATGCACGGTGATGGTGCGCGAAACCGTACATTCGCACTCCACCGAACGCATGTGCTGACCCGACGACGGCGCCTGAAGGCGTGGGCCCACTGGTACCGGGCCGGTGAACCCACACTGCGGGCGCCACTCACCTGGCGGCCGCGATCACCTCCCACGCCACCGCCACCAGACCCTCGGGGCGCGCCTCCGCGACGACGTGGGCACCATGGCCGAAGCCGCCCCTCGCCGCGATGCCTTCGGCATCGACATCGACCAGCACCAGCAGCAGCATCGTCCAGTAGAGGCCGCCATGGGCAACGCACACGACCTCGTCGGTGCTGCCACCGTGGCGCGCCACGAGGCCCTCGACGAAGGGGACGAAGCGTCCCCGCACGTCGGCGAAGCGCTCCCCGCCCTCCGCCTGCTGGTCGTGATCGCCGAGGCGCGTCCAGGCGTCGAACACACGCTTCCACTCGCGCCACGCCGCCTCGTCCGAGCGTCCCTCGAACTTGCCGAGGTCGTACTCGCGCAGCGCGTCCGTCACCTCGAGCGGCACGTCGAGCGCGTGGGCCACCACCACGCTCGTCTCCAGCGCACGCAGGAGCGGGCTGGAGTACACGCGCTCGATCGGATGCTCGCGCAGCGCAGCCGCCAATGCCTGAGCCTGGGCGCGGCCCTGACGGGTGAGCGGGTGCTGCAGGCCCCGGTTGGCGATCTCGCGCCGCACGTTGGCCTGGCTCTCGCCGTGGCGGACGAAGTGGATACGCATGACGAGCGTCACGATACGCTGCGGGTCGACAGGCGTTCCGCCCGTCTGGAGTCTTGGATGCGCATCGTCTTCTGGGTCCTCGCCAACCTGGCCCTGTTGCTGGCCGTCATGCACCTGCTGAGCGCGCTGCGGGTGCGCCGCGCCTACCAGCCGCTCGACAGCGTGGCGCCGGTCGATCGGCGGCCGATGAGTCTGATCGCAGCCGTTGGCGGCGACCGCGCGGCGCTCGACGAGGAACTCGAGCGCCTGCTGGCGGCGACCCGTCGAGGCGACCAACTGGTGCTGGTGAGCGACGGTCAGGAAGGCGCCGATCCGGGACTGGCGGGCGGCCGGCAGTACGCCCGCCCGACCCACGACGTCGTGCTCGTCACCACCGCGCCGGCCACGGACGCCCGGCGCCCGCACCCGTTCGCCGCGGCCCTCCCCCATCTCGACCATGCGCTCGTCGCCTGCCTGGACGACGGCGTCGAGATCGCCGCCACCAACCTCGACGAGGCCGCGCGCCTGGTCGCGCCCACCACCATCGGCGTGAGCGGTACCGGCGCCGTGTTCGCGTTCTGCCACCACGTCGGGCCGGGGCCGCTGGGCGGCGCGCTGCTCGCGGCCTTCACCAACGGCACCCTCATCCCGCAGCTGGCCTCGCTGGCGCTGCGGGGCACCCCGCGGTTCCTGCCGGGCGGCGTCTGCGTGACCACGCGCGCCGCGCTCGAGACAGCCCTGGCGCGTAGCTCGCAGGCCAGCAACGAACGTCCCACCGTCCTGCTCGGGCAGGCGCTGCGGCGCACGCGGCAACGGCTCCGCCCGCTACGGCGGCCGGTGCCCCTGCGACCGCAGCGCTTGGGCGTCGCCGAGGGCATCGGTCACGTCCTCGACGAGCTCAATCGCTTGCGGGCCCAGGGTGTGGGGCTCTACCTGGGGCTCGCCGTGGGCTGGAACCCGCTCGGTGTGGCGCTGCTGGCCGCGCTGCTCGGCCTCGCGGCAGCGACCGTTCCCGCCGCCGTGGCGGCGAGCCTCCTGGGCCTGACGGCGCTAGCGCGCGCGCTGACGCTGCTCGTCCTCAACCGGGGCTATTACCGCTTGGCGCCAGCGTCGCGCTTCCTGGCGACCACGCTGCTCTTCGAGACGCTACTAGCGCCCTGGCTCTTCCTGATCGCGTTGTTTCGCGGCAGCGAGCCGAGGCGCTAGGCGCCGGTACTCGTGGTGATCGCTCCGCGGTCGCCACCGCGGTCGTCGGCGTCGCCGCCACCGCAACCGCCGCCATCGAGGTCGCGCTCCAGGCGCACGAAGGCCGTCGCCACGCCCGCCACTGTGAGCGGCCCCCGCTTCGCCTCGCGCGAGAAGCCCTCGCGGCGCCAGAACCGCAAGGCCCGTTCACGGCTGACGATCACCGCCGCCGCGAGCGACCGCGCGCCGTGGGCGTGCGCCGCCAGCGCCACGGCGTCCACCAACG
>PXAU01000308.1 GCA_003567075.1 Trueperaceae bacterium | reverse complement strand
GGTGCTGGTGTGGCAGCGCGGTGAGGACCTGTCGCTGCTGCGAGCGCTCGACCTTCCGGCCATCGTGGCGCTGGTCCTGCTCCAAGGCGTGTACCTGGTGCTGCAGAGCGGGCGTTTCCACGTGGTGCTGCGGCAGGTGGCGGCGCAGCCCGTGGGCTTCTGGCCCTGGCTGCAGCTCTTCGTCGTGGGTCGCTTCCTGAACCTGTTCGTGCCGCAAGGCGGCAACGTCTACCGCGCCTACCTGCTCAAGCACCGCTTCTCCGTGCCCTACACGCGTTTCGTGACGGCCTTCGCGAACGCGCCGTGGATCGCGATGGTGCTCAACTTCGCGATCGGGTCCGCGGCCGTCGCGCTGCTGGCGCCCACTGCGGGCGTGGCGGGGTGGCCGCTGTGGCTGCTGTTGGGGCTCGCGGCGTTGGCGACGGCGGCCGTCCCGTTCGCGGCGGCCCTGGTGCTCCCGCGCCTCCCGCGCCGCTGGCGTTGGTTGGCGTGGCTGCACGCTCGCGTGGCGGAGGTGCTCGGCCTGACCCTCGCGAGCCTGCGCGACGCCCGCTATCTGGGGCGCGTTAGCGCGTGGACGCTGGCGGCGTTCGCGCAGGCGGTGCTGATGCTGTGGGTCTGCTTCTCGGCGTTGGGCACCCGTGTCGGCGTGGCGGAGGCCGTCGCGTTCTACGTGCTGCTGCAGCTCGCCACGTACCTGACCGTGACACCGGGCAACCTTGGGGTGCAGGAGTTCGCCTTCGCGTTCCTGGCGGTCGGCTTGGGGAGCGGCGCGGTGGACGGGGTGCTGGTGTCGGGCCTCCTACGGTTGACGGGCGTGATCGCGCTGGTGGCGGTGGCGCTCCCGCTGGGCGGCGCCCAGGCGCTGCGCTCGAGCCGCACGCCGCCGCCTGAGCGCCCGAGCGATGCGTCCGCGCCCGCGGTCGTGACGCGTGCCCAGTCGTGACCCGTGCCTGGTCGTGACGCGTGCCTGGTCGTGACGCGCCCCGGTTCGTGACGCCTGTGCGCCTTGGCAGCGGCCCGGTGGTGCCGGGCTCGCGCCACGGCGCTGGGTCTCAGGGGTACGGGCGACGGTAGCCTACGGCGCATGGACCTCGCCGCTGCGCGCCGCCTCGTGCTCGACCTGATGCAGCAGCATGGCGTCGGCGACTGGGGCTTCACCTTCGATCGCGCCAAGCGACGCCTCGGTAGCTGCCGCTACGCCAGCCGCACCCTCACGCTGTCGGCGCCGCTCACGCGCCTCAACGACGAGGCCGTGGTGCGCGACACCATCCTGCACGAGATCGCCCACGCGCTGACGCCCGGCGCCGGGCACGGGCCGCGCTGGCGCACCGCGGCACGGCGGTTGGGCGCGGCGCCCCGTGCATGCGTGGCGGCCGACGAGCTCACCGTGCCACCCGCGCCGTACGCGTTGGTGTGCGACGGTTGCGGGGTTCGGCTTGCCCGGTACCGTCGACCGCGCCAGCGCCTCATCTGCCGCGCGTGCCACGAGCGTCACCGGCAGGGTCTGGGACCGCGTCCGCAGCCGTTGCGCGTCGTGCCTACGCGCGACGCCTAGGGTCAGGTGCCGCAGCGAGCGCCGCACAGCACGCCACCACCGTTCTTGTCCTAGCATGGGAGGCGTAACGGAACGTGCGTCTGCCGCCGGCGGACACGATCGCTGTCCGTCGCCGTCCGTCGGTGGCGCTGGGACAGTGGGCTCGGTCGCTCGCTCGACGGGGGCCCCCGGGAGGTGGCACGGATGGTCCGGTTCGTCGCTACGTTGGTCGGCTGCAGCCTGCTCCTCGGCGTCATCGCGACCGGGTGGGCCCAGGACGAGGTACCGCCGCAGGTGCGCCTCATCGAACGCTACGCCGCCGCGCTCTCCGCGGGCGACGTCCCAGGGGCGCTCGCGACCCTCACGTCGGACGCGGTGCTCGAGGAGCACGACCTCATGCGGCACGTGGCCATCGGCACGCGCGCCGTGCAGGACCGCCTGTGGGCGCTCGTGCTCGACGGCGCGGTGCTGGAGATCGAGTCCACCCTGGTACTCGACGAGGGCCGCGTGGTCGTCACGGTTGAGACGATGGTGCTCGACGAGTCGCCTGAGGCGGGCGTGCCGCTCCGCTCGACGGGCATCTACGTGATCGAGGGTGGCTTGCTGGCGTCGATCACGCGCTGGCTCCATCTGGTCGACCGTGACGCGTTCGTGGCGCAGGCCCTTGTGGGCACGTGGCGCGGCGGCGACCGCGGCCTGGTGGTGCGCTTCGATGCCGATGGCACCTTCGAGTCGGGCTTCAGTCGCTCTCAGGTCGCCGAGGCGCCGCGAGACGTGGGCAGCTATCGACTCGAGCGCTCCGTGCTCACCTGGTCGAGCGGCGACGCGACCGTCATGTGCGTCGCGGGCGACGAGGGGACGCATCACGTGCGCTTCCTCGACGCTGACACGATCGAGTGGCAGATGCTCGGCGAAGCCTGCCTCGAGCGCTACATGGGTACGCGGGCACGGCTGGAGCGGCTGCCAGCGCCAGAGTAGACGTCGGAGGCCACCCTTGACCGCGCCGCTGTCCGAGTCGCGCGGCCCCGCGCCTTCGTGTGCGAGCGAGGAGCGACCGTCGCTCGAGGTCGGACCGTCGCAGGCGTTGGGCCGCCGGGTCGTCGTCGCCGGTCCGGCGGGCTCGGGCAAGAGCACGTTCGCTCGAGCGCTCGCTGTTATGACCGGGATCCCGGTCATCCACCTCGACGAGCACTTCTGGCAGCCGGGCTGGGTCGAGACGCTGCAGCACGAGTGGCGCGAGGTGCAGCGGCGGCTGCTCGTGGGCGACGCGTGGATCGTCGAGGGCAACTACGTTGCGACGCTCGACCTCCGGCTCGAGCGCGCCGACACCATCGTGTACCTCGACACGCCGTGGTGGGTCTGTGCCGCGCGCGCGTTCGCGCGCGGGCTCCGCAGTCGGCCCACTGCCAG
>PXAU01000315.1 GCA_003567075.1 Trueperaceae bacterium | reverse complement strand
CCGCCCGACGTGCAGGGGCGGGTGTTCGCCGCGCGGCGGTTCATCGCCCAGATCACCATCCCGCTGGCGATGCTCGTGGTCGGCCCCTTGGCGGATCGTGTCATGGAGCCAGCGCTGCGTCCTGGCGGCGCCCTGACGGCTGCCTTCGGGCGGGTGGTCGGGGTCGGTGACGGTGCCGGGATCGGGTTGATGCTGGTGGTGGCGGGTCTCACCCTGGGGGCGCTGGGTCTCTCGGGCTACCTCCGGCCTGCCGTCCGCGAGGTCGAGCAACGGTTACCCGATCACGCGCTCGCCGCGGCTGCGAGCGCGGTCGCGGCTGCTAGCGCGGTCGCCGCTGCGAGCGCACGCACTGGTGCCGAAGCGCTCCCGGGGAGCGAGGCTGCCGCTGCCGGCGGCGCGGAGCCCGCGGGCACACCGACGCCGTAGCGTCACACCACGACGACGCACCGGCCCCGGAACGCCCCACGACGGCGGCCGGCGGCGTGAGCGCACGCCCGCGCCGCCGGCCGCCGCATGCCCTTGTGCGTCAGTGCGTGATCGCGCCCTGCCGCGCCTCCGCTTCGGCGATCTTGGGCAGGATGCCCAGGATGCTGTCGGGGTTGAGCGAGATCGAGTCGATCCCCTCGGCCACCAGGAACTCGGCGAACTCGGGGTAGTCCGAGGGGGCCTGGCCGCAGATGCCGATGTGGCGCTTCGCTGCCCGCGCGCCGTCGATCAGCAGCTTCACCGCCCGCTTCACGGCCTCGTCGCGCTCGTCGAACATGTCCGCCAGCAGCGTCGAGTCACGGTCGATGCCGAGCACCAGCTGGGTGAGGTCGTTCGAGCCGATCGACAGGCCGTCGAAGCGCTCGGCGAAGCCGTCGACCAGCAGCACGTTCGATGGCACCTCAGCCATCACGTACACCTCGAGGCCGTCGCGGCCGCGCTCCAGGCCATGCTCGGCCATCACGGCCAGCACCCGGTCGGCCTCGTCCAGCGTGCGGCAGAACGGGATCATGATCACGACGTTGTCGAAGCCCAGTTCCTCGCGCACCTTGCGCAGCGCGCGGCACTCGAGCGCGAAGCCCTCGCGGTAGAGGTCGTCGTCGTAGCGCGCGGCGCCGCGGAACCCGAGCATGGGGTTCTCCTCGAACGGCTCGAACTCGCCGCCGCCGATGAGTGCGGCGTACTCGTCGGTCTTGAAGTCGCTCGTGCGCACGATGGCGCGTTGGGGGTAGACGGCCGCGGCGATCTTGCCGATGCCGCGCGCCAGGTTGTCGACGAAGTAGTCGCGCTTGTCGGGGTAGTTGTGGGTGAGGTCAGCGATGCGGCGCTTGGCGTCCTCGTCCTGTAGCTGCTCGAACCGAACCAGCGCCATCGGGTGGACCTTGATCAGGTCGCTGATCATGAACTCCATGCGCGCCAGACCGATGCCGTGGCAGGGGAGCCGCCACCAGCGCAGCGCGGCGGTGGGGCTGGCGATGTTGAGCATCACCTGCGTGCGGGTGCGCGGCACGTCGGCCACCTTGACGCTGGTGGTGGTGAAGGGCAGGCTGCCGGCGTACACGAAGCCGCGGTCGCCCTCGGCGCACGACAGCGTGACCTCCTGGTCGTTGCGCAGCACGCGGGTGGCGTCGTTGGCGCCGACGATCGAGGGGATGCCCAGCTCGCGGCTGATGATCGCCGCGTGGCAGGTGCGGCCGCCGTGATCGGTGACGATGCCGGCGGCGCGTTGCAGGATCGGCATCCAGTCGGGGTCGGTCATGCCGGTGACCAGGATGCGGCCGTCGATGAAGCGATCGATGTCGGTGACGCTCTCGATCACCTGCACCTGCCCGTGGGTGATCGCCTCGCCCACGGCTTGGCCTTCGATGAGCACCTCGCCGCGGGCGTCGAGCGCGTAGCTTGCCAGCGTCTCGGTGTCGCGCCGCGACTGCACCGTCTCGGGCCGGGCCTGCACGACGTAGAACCGCCCGTTCTCGCCGTCCTTGGCCCACTCGAGGTGCATGGGGTGCCCGAACAGGCGTTCGATGGCCACCGCCCAACGAGCGAGCTGCAGCACCTCGTCGTCGTCGAGCACGCGGGCGCGGCGCTCCGCCTGGCTGGTCTCCTTGAGCGCCGTCGTGGCGGTGCCGCCCTCGGCGTACATCTGCCGCTGCTGCTTCTCGCCCACGTGCGCCTCGATGATGGGGCGCATCTCGGGTCGATCGAGCAGCGGCTTGTACACCATGTACTCGTCGGGGTTGACCGTCCCCCGAACGACCGTCTCGCCCAGACCCCAGGCGGCGTTGATGACGACCGCCTCGTCGAAGCCGGTCTCAGGGTCGATGCTGAACATGACGCCCGACCCCGCCAGGTCGCTCCGCACCATCTTCATGACGCTCACCGAGAGCGCCATGCCCAGGTGGTCGATGCCGTGGGCGATGCGGTAGGAGATGGCGCGGTCGGTGAAGAGCGAGGCGAAGCAGGTACGGCAGGCGTCAAGCACGTCGGCGTCACCGCGGACGTTGAGGAAGGTCTCCTGCTGGCCGGCGAAGCTGGCCTCGGGCAGGTCGCTCACGGTGGCCGAAGCGCGCACCGCCACGTCGACCTCGTCCTGGTCGAAGCGTCGACCGAGCGTGCGGTAGGCCTCCGTGATCGCCTCGGCCACGTCGGACGGGAACTCGCTCTGCAGGAACAGTCGCCGGATCGCCTTGCCAACCCGGTGGAGCGGGCGGCTGCCGTCGGCCAGCGCCGCCAGCTGCTGCTCCATCTGGGCCCTGATCTCGTTGGCCTCGACGAAGCGGTTCCAGGCCTCGGCGGTGGTGACGAAGCCGGCCGGCACGCGTACGCCCACGTGCCCGAGGGCGTTGGCCATCTCGCCGAGCGCGGCGTGCTTGTCGCCCACGATCGGAACGTCGGCACGGGTGAGGTCGGTGAACCAACGAAGGTGCGACGGTGCTCCGGTCATGACCTACCTCCTGCCGCCGTG
>PXAU01000042.1 GCA_003567075.1 Trueperaceae bacterium | reverse complement strand
CACGGGGCGGCGGGGTGAACGCGCGCGCGGCGCCCGGCCCGGTAGGCGCGACGCACGAGCGCGCGCTCGATCCGCACGCCCCGCGCGACCTGCTGGTCCACGGGGCCGAGATCGTCGACGTGATCACGGCGTCGACCTACCGCGGTTGGTTCACGGTGCAGGGCGGCCGCTTCGTCGAGGTGGAGGCCGGCGAGCCACCGGCGGGCGAGGCGCTCGCGGTGCGCGCGCGCGTCGACCTTGGCGGCGCCACGGTGCAGCCCGGCCTCATCGACGTCCACATGCACATCGAGAGCAGCCTCGTGACGCCCCGCCGCTTCGCCGAGGCGGTGCTGCCGCACGGCACCACCACCGTGCTGCAGGACCCGCACGAGATCGGCAACGTGCTGGGCGCGCCCGGCATCCGCTGGATGGTGCACGCCGCGCAGGGGCTGCCGCTGCGGGTGCTCTCGGCCATACCGAGCTGCATCCCGGCCACCTCGGCCGACATCGAGACGCCCAACGCCGGAATCCGACCTGACGAGGTGCTGGCGCTGGCGCGCGAGCCGGGCGTGGTGGCGCTCGGTGAGATGATGGACTTCCAGGGCGTGCTCGACGGCGATCCGCAGCGCCTCGCGGTGCTGCGGGCCGGCGCGGCGGCGGGCCTCAGCCTCGAGGGGCACGTCCCGACGCTGACTGGTCCGGCGCTGTCGCGCTACGTGGCGCACGGCATCCGCTCCGACCACACCCTCATGACGCCCGCGAAGCTGCGCGAGCAGCTGCGCAAGGGCCTGTGGGTGATGCTCCAGGAGAAGTCGCTCACGCCGGACGTCATCGCCGCGGTCAACGCCCTGCCCGACCGGAGCCGGGTGCTGCTGATCACCGACGACGTCATGCCGAACCGCTTGACCGGCGGTCACCTGAGCCACGTCGTGGCGACGGCCGTGGCCCGGGGCTGGGACCCACTCGACGCCGCCGCGGCCGCCAGCTTGCGCCCCGCGACGTACCTGGGCCTGCGCGACCTGGGTGCCATCGCCCCGGGCCAGCACGCCGACTACCTCGTAGGCGAGCGGCTCAACGCCTTCCCGCCGCGCCAGGTGGTGCGCGCAGGGGCCGTCGTGGCCGAGGCTGGGCGCGCCGCGCCCATCGCGGCCGAGACCCCGGCCGACCCGCTGCTGGCGACCGGGTTCGGTGTGCACGAGGTGCCCGCGGAGCGGCTGGCGCTCCCCACGGGTCGCGGCCGGCGGACCGTGCGGGCGCGCGTGATCGTCGTGAACGAGGTCAACTCCTTCACCCGGCTCGAGGAGCGCGACGTGGAGGTCGTCGATGGCGTGCCGCTGGACACCGACCTGGCGTTGGCCGTCGTCATCCCGCGGGCGTCGCTGCGCGCAACGCCGCCGGCCGGCCTCGATCTGGCAGTGGGCCTCGTCGCCGGGCTCGGCCTCCAGCGCGGCGGCTGGGCCAGCTCCTTCGCGCACGACAGCCACAACGTCTTCGTCCTCGGACGCGCGCCCGACGCCATGGCCAGCGCGCTGCGGGCGGTGCTTGCCGCGGCTGGCGGGATGGCGTTCGCGAGCGACACCAGCGCGGTCAGGCTGGTGCCGCTACCCTTGGCCGGTCTGCTCTCCGACGAGCCCATCGCGACCGTGGCGGAGGCCTTCGATGCCCTCGAGCAGGCCGTGCGGGAGGCTGGCGCCACGGTGAAGCACCCCATCCTGCTCCTGACGCTGCTGCCCCTCACCGTCAGCCCCGACTGGAAGCTCAGCGACAAGGGCGTCGTCGACGTCGCAGGGCGGCGGGTGCTCGCGCCGCTGATCGAAGCCTGAGACGCGTGGCATGACCGAGCCGATGCACCACGCCCATGATGGTCTGACCGAACGCCTGCGCGAGCGCCTCGTGCGCCTCTGCGCGACCCCGAGCCCGAGCCTCGCCGAGCACGAGGTTGCCGCGCTGGTGCGCGCCGACCTCGAGGCCTGGGGCCTGCAAGTGCGCGAGGACGGCGCCGGCGCGGCGCTGGGCGGCACGACCGGCAACCTCATCGCCGAACTGCCGGGCGGCCGACCAGAGCGCGTGCTGCTGAACGCCCACCTCGACACCGTACCGCTGGTGCCCGACGTGCCGCTGGCGCCGTGGGTCGATGGCACCGTCGTGCGCAGCGGGGGCCGGCAGATCCTCGGTGCGGACGACAAGGCCGGCGTGGCGGTCGTGCTGGCGCTGATCGAGGCGCTGCGCGCAGCGCCGGCCGAGCACCGGCCGACGTTGGTCGCGGTGTTCACGGTGGCCGAGGAGCGCGGGCTGCGCGGCGCGGGGGCGCTGGACGTGACCGGCCTGCGGGCCGATCTCGGCTTCGTGTTCGACGGCGAGGTGCCGGTGGGTGAGGTCATCGCCGCGGCCGTCTTCAAGGAGGCGTTGACGATCACGGTGCGCGGCCGCCGGGCCCACGCCGCGCTCGAGCCCGGCAGCGGCGTGCATGCCATCGCCGCCGCGGCCGAGGTGGTGCGCAGCTTCCCGCTCGGCCTGCAAGACGGCGGGGCCGTCGCCAACCTCGGCAGCGTACGCGGCGGCGGCGCCAGCAACGTCGTGCCCGATCAGGTCGTGCTGCGGGGCGAAGCGCGCGCCTTCGAGAACGAACGGCTCGAGGTGCTGCTGCGTGAGATCGGAGCGCGCGCGGCCGCCGCGGTCGCGCCGCATGGCGCGCGCGTCGAGTGCGCGCACGAGCGCCTGTACGACGGCTACGACGTGCCGGAGGACGCCGTCCCCTTCGCCTGGCTGCGGGCCGCGGCGCCGGCCCACGGCATCGAGGTCGTCAAGGTTCGCTCGATCGGCGGCTCGGACACCAACGTGTTCAACCAGCGCGGTGTCCCCACCGTCAACGTGGGGCTCGGCATGCACGAGATCCACTCGGTCGACGAGTGGATCGACGTCGCCGGCCTGGCACGCGTGGTGCGCTGGTTGCGCGACGCGCTGCTCGCGCCATCGGT
>PXAU01000382.1 GCA_003567075.1 Trueperaceae bacterium | reverse complement strand
TTCGCGGCCTTCTGGTTCCTGCCGGCCCACGACGAACGCTTCCTCGAGGCCGTCCAGGCCAGCCTGGCCCTCGCCTCGTGGTACGCGCAGGAACACGTGCTGCTGTGCCTGGTGCCAGCCTTCTTCATCGCCGGTGGCATCAGCGTGTTCATCAGCCAGGGCGCGGTGCTGCGCTACCTCGGGCCGGCTGCCAAGAGGACCCTCGCCTACCCGGTCGCGGCGTCGTCCGGCATCATCCTGGCGGTGTGCTCGTGCACGGTCTTGCCGCTCTTCGCCAGCATCCACAAACGCGGCGCGGGCCTCGGCCCCGCCACCGCCTTCCTGTACTCCGGGCCGGCCATCAACGTGCTCGCCATCATCCTCACCGCCCGCGTGCTGGGCGCCGAGCTCGGCCTTGCCAGGGCTGTGGGCGCGATCGTCTTCGCCGTGGTGATCGGCCTGGCGATGCAGTTCATCTTCCGCAAGGAGGAGGCCGAACGGCAGGCATCGGCGCCGGTGGTGATGCCCGACGCCCAGCAAGGACGGCCGCTGTGGCAGGACGCGCTCTTCTTCGCCGCCATGATCGGCATCCTCGTGTTCGCCAACCTCGCTGCCCCTGCCGCCGACGAGGGTGGCGTCTGGGCCTCGCTGCACGCTCTGCGCTGGCCGCTCACGGCCGCGCTCGGCCTCGGTCTGCTGGCGATGCTCCTCACGTGGTTCGAACGCGGCGAACTGGCCGTCTGGGTCGACGCAAGCTGGAGCTTCGCCAAGCAGATCATGCCGCTGTTGCTGGCGGGCGTCCTCGTAGCGGGCTTCCTGCTCGGTGGACCAGGGAGCGAGCAGGCCGGCATCATCCCCAGCGTCTGGGTCGAGCGCGCCGTCGGCGGCAACTCGCTGCTGGCGAACTTCGCCGCATCCTTCGTGGGCGCGTTCATGTACTTCGCCACGCTGACCGAGGTCCCCATCCTCGAGGGCCTCATCCAGTCCGGCATGGGCAAGGGGCCAGCGCTGGCGCTGCTGCTGGCCGGGCCGGCGCTCTCGCTGCCCAACCTGCTGGTGATCCGCAGCGTCCTGGGCACGCGCAAGACGCTCGTGTTCCTCGGTCTTGTCGTCATCTTCTCGACCAGCGCCGGCATGCTCTACGGGAGCCTGCCGTGAGCGCAGGCACCGCCCGCCCACGCAGCGTCACCCACACCCTCGGCGCGTCCACGCGCGCCGACGAAGGAGGCACGGCATGAAGATCAAGGTCCTGGGATCCGGCTGCGCGAAGTGCAAGCGGCTCTACGCCGAGGCCGAGAAGGCCGTGGCAGCGAGCGGCGTGCAGGCCGAGCTCGAGAAGGTCGAGGACATCGACGGCATCATGGGCTACGGCATCATGGTGACGCCCGCACTGGTGATCGACGAGGAGGTCAAGGCCAGCGGCCGCATCCCGGCCTCGGCGGAGATCGCCGCTTGGCTCACGGCGCGCGACGCGTCCGCTTGAGCCGGATCGTCAGGGCGCTGGAGGGGCGCCTAGGCTGACCTCGCCGTCACCGACCACGACCTCGAAAGCGTGCCAGACCGCGGCCCGCTCGGCGCTCAAGGGCGTCGCGACGTCGATGGCGTAGCGGCCGTCGCGCCCGGGCACGGCGAAGGCCGCCTCGGCACCCCCTCCGTCCAACGGCACCTCGCGGCCGTCGACGAAGACCACCAGCTCGTCGACGAGCGCCTCGAAGCGTAGCCGGATGACGACGCCGGGCGACGCGAAGGTGGCGGCGACGTCCACCACCTCGGCGAAGGCGGTCGACGCCGACCAATCGGGCGTCCAGGCGCGCTCGTTCGGTTCGAACCAGCCGCTGGCTTGCCCGACGAAGGCGGCGCCCGGCTCGGCGGTCCACTCCAGCCGCAGGTGCGTCGGCGCGCTCGCATCGACGCCCTCGACCACCACGACGGCGCCCTCGTCGCCGTCGAGAGCCGTTGGCGGCGCGAGCGAGCCACCACCGGCGACCGAGACCCACCCGCCGGCGCTGCCAGCGATCTCGAAGCGCAGCGCCAGCCGCGCGGGCCCATCGCGACTCGCAGCCAGGCCGGACAACGCCAGCGGGTCCTGTGCGAGCACCTTCACCACGTACACCTCGCGCGCGCTCGCTTCGTGCACGCCGAAACCGACGTGGGTCCAGCCGGGCCGGAGCAGGTTGCCGCGATGGTCCTCGCTCTGCATCCAACCCGCGACCGCGCGCTCGGCCAGGTCGCCGCCGACGATCGAGAGCGCAGCCAGGTTCTCACCGACGGCCACGTGCGTTCCACCCACGGCGGCCACCCGCTCGACCGGTTGCGTCCGCCCCGGGGTGGGGCTCACGTGCGAGAAGTACCCGAGCCGCACCATCTCCTCGGCGTGGTGACGAGCCGCTTGCGCCAGCGCCTCGTGGTGCCGCAAGGGGTGCAGCCCCACGCCCGCCCGCTCGCGATTCACGAGGACGTGGAGACGCTCCTCGAGCGGGTGCGCCGGCAGCACCGGTAGGCTCGGCGGCAGCAGCGCTTGGGCGAGGGCGGGCGCGAGGCCGGCAGCGAGCCAGAACACCAGGGCGCCCAGCGCCGCCCGCCAGCGCATCGGGCTCGGCGCCACGGCCGCGAGGGTCGCGCGCACGGCCGCACCACCGCCAACGAAGGCAGGCCATCTGGTCGCCGGCGAGGCGCGCATGGACCCATGCTGGCACACGTTCGCCGGCGGCGGATGCGTGCCCCGGTGGCACGCCTGTGTCCCGACGCCCAACGCCGGGTCTCGCGGTTAATGGGGTCGCATGGTAGCGTCAGGCCATCGAGATTGGAGGCCGCCGGGGCGACCGGCAGGCCGAACCGGGAGTCACAGCGTTGGGCTCCCGGCGCGCGCGAAGCGTGGCGACGTCGATCGTCGGGGTCCGGGGACCGGATCGCCACGATCGGTCGAAAGGGAGAGTGAGTAGCATGCGTGGATTCACAGGCGTTCGCTCGTGGCTGAGGGTCGTGG
>PXAU01000012.1 GCA_003567075.1 Trueperaceae bacterium | reverse complement strand
GCCTCCGCGCCACAGGCGCAGCTCGACGTCGCCTACTGGCGCGAGCGAGACGCGGAGGTCGACTTCGTGGTCCATGGCGGCAACCAGGTGCTCGCGATCGAGGTCAAGAGCGGTGCGGCGCACCCGAACCGCAGGCGCGGCCTCGAGGCCTTCTTACGTTTCGCACCGAACGCGAAGCCATTGCTCGTCGGGGGCGATGGTGTTCCACTCGAAACGTTCCTCCGCGAGCCCGTTTCCCGTTGGTTGCTGCACTGACGATCGGAGACGACGAGCCCTACCGGACTCGGCGTCACGCGATGGCCGCACCCACGCCGCGGCGGTAGCGTCCCAGCCTGGAGGGCTTGCTCGGCCTCGGCAGCTGGCCCCTGTTCGTCGCCTACGGCCCGCTCAGCCCCGGCAGCCGGTCGCCGTTCGTCGCCTACGGCGCGCTGGGCCCGGGCGGCCGGCCGCTGTTCGGCGCCTCCAGCCGCCCCACCTCGTCGTCGCTGAGTTCGAGCTCGAGCGCCGCCAGCGCGTCGCTCAGGTGCCGCGTTCGGGTGGCACCGATGATGGGGGCGGTCACGCCTGGCCGCGACAGCACCCAGGCCAAGGCGATCTGCGCCGGCGGCACCCCGCGCGCCTCCGCCACGTCGCACACGGCGTCCACCACTGCGTCGCGCCAGGGCACGTCGTAGAGCTCCTCGGCGATCGACTCGTTGCTGCCGCGCGTCGTCGCCTCGCGCTCGGCCGGCCGACGCGTCAGGTAGCCTCGCGCCAGCGGGCTCCAGGGGATCACCCCGATGCCTTCCGCGCGGCAGAGCGGCATCATCTCGCGCTCGGTCTCGCGGTCGATCAGGTTGTAGTGGTCCTGCATGCTCACGAAGCGCGCCCAACCGCGCGCATCGCTCACGCCCAGCATCTTCATGAACTGCCACGCCGCCATGCTCGAGGCGCCCAGGTAGCGCACGTAGCCGGCCTTGACCAGGTCGTGGAGCGCCTCGAGCGTCTCCTCGATGGGCGTGGCGGGATCGAAGCGATGGATCTGGTAGAGGTCGATGTAGTCGGTCCCCAGTCGCTGGAGCGAGGCGAAGCACTGGTCGAAGACGTGCTTGCGCGAGAGCCCGGAGCGGTTCGGCTCGGGCCCCATGCTGCCACGCACCTTGGTCGCGATCACGATCTGGTCGCGCTCGGCCAAGCGCCCGAGCAGGCGCCCGGTGATCGCCTCGGAGACCCCGAGCGAGTACACGTTGGCGGTGTCGAAGAAGGTGATGCCGGCCTCGAGCGCGGCGCGCACGTGAGGCTCGGCGGCCTCCTCGTCCAGGATCCAGGGCCGCCAGGCGGCCGAACCGTAGCTCATCATGCCCAGGCAGAGACGCGAGACCTGCAGGCCGGTGGCGCCGAGTCTGACGTAGTCCATGCGCGAGGCTAGCAGGTGCAGCGCCTGGGAGGCCGACCGCGGTCGTGACGGCCCGGCAGCGGGCGTGCCGGCGCTGCGGCCGTGGCTCGCGACAGCGGACCGGACGACACGCGCGACGCGAACGCCTCCGTACCCTGAACGCACGACGAGGCGTCGTCGCGGCGGTGACGCCGGGTCGTCGGCAGCAGGTCGACCACGCCGGATCGGCGGCAACGGCCTGCGACGACGGCCAGCGAAGCATACGAGGAGGAACCGGCATGCCCGAGCACACCCGAGACGACTTCATGCACACCCTGACGCTGGACCAGATCGAGGAGCTCACCGGCCTGCCGGCACCCACGCAGGCCGATCCCGAGAAGGAGCGCGCGTACCGCGAGCTGGCCTGGGAGAACGTCAAGGTCGACGAGGCCGCCCGCAGCGAGCAGGTGCCGCTGGACGGCGAGGTGGGCGAGCGCCCGTAGGGTCCTGCGCGGCGGGCGCCGGCAGCGGGCCCGCGACCATCCCGGTGCTACGCTGACGCCCATGAGCATCAGCGCCATGGCCGCCCCCGGGCGGCTCCCCGCCGGCCCGCGCGACACCGCCCTGTTCGATCTCATCGAGCGCGAGGAGGCGCGGCAGCGCGACAGCCTGGAGCTGATCGCGTCGGAGAACTTCACCTCGCGCGCGGTCATGGAGGCCACAGGCAGCGCGCTCACCAACAAGTACGCCGAGGGCTATCCCGGCAAGCGTTACTACGGCGGCTGCGAGGTGGTCGACGAGGTCGAGCGGCTCGCGATCGAACGCGCCAAGGCGCTCTTCGGCGCGGCCTGGGCCAACGTGCAGCCGCACTCGGGCAGCGGCGCCAACCTGGCGATCTACTACACCCTGCTCAAGCCCGGCGACACGGTCCTGGGCATGGACCTGGCGCACGGCGGGCACCTCACGCACGGTTCGCCGGTGAACTTCTCCGGCATGTTCTACCGGGTGGTGGGGTACCAGGTGCGGCGCGAGGACGAGCGCATCGACATGGACACCGTGCGCGCGCTGGCGCTCGAGCACCGCCCCAAGCTGATCATCGCCGGCGCCTCGGCCTATCCACGCCTGCTCGACTTCGCCGCCTTCCGCGCCATCGCCGACGAGGTCGGCGCCTACCTGCTCGCCGACGTGGCGCACATCGCCGGCCTGATCGCCGCGAAGCTCCACCCGGATCCGCTGCCGCACGCCCACGTGGTCAGCACCACCACCCACAAGACGCTGCGCGGCCCGCGCTCGGGGCTGCTGCTCTCGAACGACCCCGAGCTCGGTGCGAAGCTCGATCGCATGATCTTCCCCGGCACCCAGGGCGGGCCCCTGCAGCACGTGATCGCCGGCAAGGCCGTGGCCTTCTTCGAAGCGCTGCAACCGAGCTTCCGCGCCTACCAGGAAGCCACCCTGGCCAACGCCGCGGCGCTGGCCGAGTCGCTCGCGGCGCGCGGCTACCGCCTCGTGTCGGGCGGCACCGACAACCACCTGGTGCTGGTCGACCTGCGCCCGCAGGGCATCACCGGCAAGCAGGCGGTCGACCGTCTCGATCCCGTAGGGATCACCGTCT
>PXAU01000227.1 GCA_003567075.1 Trueperaceae bacterium | reverse complement strand
GTTCCGGTGTTTCGGTCGGCGTTGGTTCAGGCGTCTCTGTGGCTGTTGCAGTTGCGGTTGCGGTTGGCAACGGTGTTTCTGTGGCTGTTGGCAGCGGTGTTTCAGTTGGCAGGCTGGTTGCCGTTTCAGTTGGCACAGGTGTGGGGGTCGGCTCGGGTGGTCGAATAAATCGGCAGGCAATGGATGCCCCAACCAGCATGGTCGTTACCACAATGATGACCAGTATGCCTCGGGTTTTTTGACTTTTCATGATAAGTTCTCCTGTTATTCTATTTTGAATGGCTAAAAAAGAATGGTAATTTTGTTGACCTGGTTTGACGTGTGTTCGTTCACAGGTCCCGTGGGAATTGATTTATGAAAGTTAAGGCAAGATGGAGGCTGCAATGAAATGTTTTTGCTAATCAAAAAAAGGTGCTTTATCGATAACATTCATCTTGAATGTTAATAGTAAGCTTGGCGATATATTGAAAGTCGATGAAAATATTATAACAGATATTTCAATAACTTTGATCAACGGGCAGGGCAATCGCAAAGTGAGTGAAATGACTGGCACAAATCCGTAAATTGTATTATGAGACTGGCAACTCGTCAGTTAACGTGTAGGGTGGGTTGGCGGGGGAATTGACCATAATCCGGATTGCAGGACAGTATTATTTAACCAAATATCCGCCAACCCACCACTTTGGAATTTCGCCATTCATTGTTATCGGCTGGCCGGGATTCCCTGTGAAACTACATCTGCAGGTTATACATTCTACCAACTACCATCTTTCACCTTCATTGTCCCCGAAGGCATAGCCGGAGTGGGATCACCTTTCAGCTTTGAGCTACCATCTTATCTGCCGCTTGCGGCAAAAATTGGTGCTTTTTTAGCCGCTTTTGACGTATTGAAAACTTGCCAGCTTTATGCTATGTTTCTGAAGACAGAACAATGGTTCTGTTCATGCGCACACACCACGAAAGGAACTTTGATCATGTCAGTAAAAACAAACACCGCAATAAAAGCCAATCCGGGATATAAAAAGCGTAGTGACCTCCCGTTTTCGGGGGGTGTCACGTTGGAAACGTGACCAACCAACTACCGACCACCTTCTTTTTGCTTTCACCTTTCAGCTCGAGGAGCGCTGCGAGTGCAAAACCTCCTGTAAGGACGAAGTCCCCGAAGCGTAGCGGGATAAGCTATCAGCTACCAACTACCAACTACCAACTACCAACTAACAATATTCGTTCCGGTTCGTTTTATTTTTGAAACGAATATTTACGCCTGATGCATCGAACACTCACGCTGTGTCGAAGACTCCTGGAGCATAGCGGAACCCTTGAAAACTCCCGCAGCGTCAGCGAGACGGAGCTGCTAAGGGGCTGCAGCGTCGAAGACTCCCGCAGCGAAGCGAGACGGAGAAGCGACTACGTAGCGCCCTGTCTGCGTAGCGTCCTGTCTGCGAAGCGTGCTGCAAGGAAAGGGTACAGAGAAGCGGAGTGGGATCAGCTACGAGCTACCAACTACCAGCTTTCAGGACTTTGCAATTGCTCTGGGTCAACGGGTTAGTAAAAATGGTCAGGTGATATGCGCTCGGTCATGAGAACGGCGCGATCGGCAAGGGGAAGATTTGATGCGCCTGGTCATGAGAACAGCGCGATCGGCGAGGGGAAGGTTTGATGCGCCTGGTTAGGAGAATCGCGTGATTGAAATTCAATTTGGAGATCGGTGTGAGCCAGGGCGTATTTAATCAAAACCCCCGAGGGTCCTCGTTTTTGATGGCGTGTTGTATCACTCAATAAAGCGCTCATACTGAGACCTTCGGGGTTTATGATGTTAATGTTGTGTTTATGCTGGCTATTGCGTTTCCTGCGTCGAGATGGTTTCAAACGCCAGCCCATCGCCGTCCCGCGTGACCTTGATCGTATCGCCTTCGGCGATCTCACCAGCAACGACCTTCAACGCCAGGGGGTCCTGCACCTCGCGTTGGATGGCCCGTTTGAGGGGGCGGGCACCGAAGTCCGGGTCGTACCCGACCTCGGCCAGGTAGGCGCGAGCCTCGGGTTCGACCTGCAGAATCAGGCCGCGCTGGGCCATCAGGCCCGCTACACGATCCAGTTGGATGTCGACAATCTGCACCAGGTCTGCCTTGGTGAGCGGGTGGAAGACGACGATCTCATCGACACGGTTGAGAAACTCGGGGCGGAAGTGCGCCTGTAGCAGGCGGTTGATCTGTTCCCTTGTGACCTCTTTAACGCCGCCTTCATCGGTTACACTCGTCATCCACAGCTCACTGCCCAGGTTGCTGGTCATGATCACGACCGTATTGCGGAAGTCAATCGTGCGCCCCTGGCCGTCCGTCAAGCGTCCATCTTCCAGCAGCTGGAGCAGCGCATTGAACACCTCGTTATGGGCTTTCTCAATTTCATCGAACAGCACCACGCTGTAAGGCCGGCGGCGGACGGCTTCCGTCAATTGCCCGCCCTCTTCGAAACCGACGTACCCGGGGGGCGCGCCGAACAGCCGGCTGACGGTGTGCTTCTCCTGGTATTCGCTCATGTCGATGCGTACCATCGCATCCTGGTCGTTGAACAGGAATTCGGCCAATGCACGGGCCAGCTCAGTCTTGCCGACACCGGTAGGTCCTAAGAAGATAAACGAGCCGATCGGCCGGTTGGGGTCCTGCAAGCCAGCCCGGGCGCGGCGCACGGCATTCGACACCACATCGACGGCCTCATCCTGGCCGATCACCCGTTTATGCAGCCGGTCTTCCATGCGCATCAGCTTCTGCATCTCACCCTCCAGCAGGCGCGAGACAGGAATGCCGGTCCACTTGGCGACGATCTGGGCAATCTCCTCAGCGTCGACTTCTTCTTTGAGTAATGTGAACTCGCTTTGCAGTTCCTTCAAGCGTGCCTCGGCTTCTGACAGGCGGGTTTCAAGCTCGTTGATCGTGCCGTAGCGCAGGCGGGCGGCCTTTTCAAGATCGG
>PXAU01000360.1 GCA_003567075.1 Trueperaceae bacterium | reverse complement strand
TCGCACGCCGACGGGTACAATTCCGATTTTTCTATCTTGAAAACGACGGGTTTGGGGCAGGTTTTTCCAGTCGCGCTCCTTAAATCCTGAAGTTCATAAATATTCGTGCTGTCCCTGGACTGAAAAACATCTTTTGCATAGTCGAGAACCTGCTGGCCGCTCCTGAAATTCTCTGAAAGGATAAATTTTGTTGAATTATCAAATAAACTAAGGTTTGACACCGAGCCTCCCTGGAACCCCATTATCGCCTGCTTCTTATCCCCCACGCAGATAAAATTCTTAGCGCATTTGAGAGCTATTTTTGCTTCTATCTGGTTGACATCCTGCATTTCATCGACAAGAACATATTTATATTCCGGGACATTGGGTTTTTCAAGAAAATGAATCAGCATATCGGAATAATCAATTCCCTGCCCGGATTTAATGCTTTCATAATGTCGGTAAATATCAACAAAATTTTCGGCGAACCTGTCCATTTCCTCTTTTGTGTTATTCCCGTCCTCCTCGATTAAGCTTTTAACCCTTTCAATATCTATATCCGAAGGCAGGATGCCATAACTTTTGAGGTACCTCATAAGCCGCTCGAACTTGGGCACGATTTCATCCTGGAGATAGGAACCCGAATAGTTCAAAATTTCATTTTTCTTTATGTAATCATATATCGCGTATCTCAAGAGATTATTGGAAACAACCTCGTCATCCTCCCCGTTTTCAAGCGCGAAAGAATGGAAAGTATAGACCTGAAGCATTGAAGGGTCGATGTCAATTTTCTTTTCCCGGATTTTTTCTGATATCCTCTCTTCCAGCCCCCTGCAGGCTTTGACAGTAAAGGTCAAACACAGAATATCTTCGGGTGGGATGCCGTTTTCAAGAAGGTTCAGGTATTTGAACGCCAGTAGAAGAGTCTTGCCAGTGCCCGGGTTTGCCGTAACCAGGACATTGCCGTCTTGTTCGATTATTTTAATTTTTTCATCGTTAAGTTCACTTCTAATCCAATCGCTTACTTTCATGACGCTCCCCCTTTTCAAGACTGAGAAACAAAAGCCAGACGATGAGCTTCCCGGGTTTCCGCAGATTGTTTGCTTGGTTATAAGCGGCCTCTTCCATAAAATTTTAATGTTATCATGAAACAATCATCTCATATATGAAGCTCACTATTTCATCCTATTTAAAATAATAGCAGTGTCCTTTCTTTTTTGCCATATGGTTATATTATTTCATAGTTCATTAATTTTTCCATTACTATCTCGATAAGTTCAATCTGATCATAAGTGTAGATATCAGGGATATTCAGATTATAAGATTTGCCCCAATACCGGTAACCATATTTTTTAAGACAACTTTCATGTTTGTCTTCGTAAACAATAATTTTTTCAGCCCATTCCAGATTAAATTCATCAAATTTTATCCATTTCGATTTAGCAGAATCAAAATTTCTTTTGTAAAATCCATCATATTTTGCGATGTGTTTTCCAGATTCATTAAGAATACGGGCTGTTGTACGCGACCTATTTTCTCCTTGATTGCAGATACATAATATCTTCATATTATTTATGCGACAATTTCTTTATCCGCATTTCTGACGATGAACAACCTACGGAAGAAAATTCACCCATTTCTTCCCCAGAAGCAAAGTTCTATTATCTTGCACTTCGTGGGATATCCGGGCGCCCTCTCATATCCTTTCTCTTCTATTCTCCTCGCAGATTTCTCTGCAAAAATTTCTTTCAATCTGCTCATTTCCTCAGGGGTAGTATTACGCCATTCAGCCCTTGCAAATTCATAATAATCTTCATAACTGCCGAAAGAACGATTTTCTTGTCTCTCAAGTTTGATTCGAAGTTCAGTATCTATAACCGGGAAAATATTGGGAACAAGAAAATGACATAGTTTTGAAGCAAAAACGGGAGACGGGTTATTTAGCGACTTTATCTGTTCTACTAATTCAACAAAGCCTTGCAGACACTGCCATTCTACTGTTTCTATGTCATTATTTATTTCTGGCATAATTTCATTGTTCCATAAAATATTTAAAGCGTGGAAACGCCTTCTTGCCCGCTCAGCAATTATTTGAGGTCGCACGGGCCGGGTAGCTTGCCAATTGCTCAATCTTGGTAATACCAAATGCTTCCACCAATCTTTATGCCTAATCGCAAATAAACCTTCCTGCCGCCGTATTGCCCGAAGTTCCCAATAAAAGCTATTATGTAAGTCCCGTGGCCAGTTTGTTTCCTCATCCCATCTATGCAACCCTCTTCTCAATTCGGCAACCCTAAAAGCCATAACCGCATCCTCCTATAGTTTCGCCTGTTGTTTCAAACCACCGCCGTTCTTTCCTTGAATCCTCATACCCCCATAAAAGATGAAAATTGGTTTCAGTATCAAGAAGCTATAATTCATTATCCCCCGTTATTTCTGCCATGTTGAGATATACGTCTTTACTCATTAATAACTCTACTACTTGACTCACCTATAAACGCCCTCAAAGCAAATAGGTCCGGAACCATCCGGTCGGCAAATTCATCCCGATACTCAAGAATAATATTACCCTGCCAATGCTTCTTCCTGAGGTACATGGCAATATCCCTGCAGAAATCATCTATGGGCTGATGCTTGTTTGAGCCTATCCTTCCGGAGAGATGGACCGTATGTATCCCGTCCCTGTAATTTCTTATCAGGTCCCACACAACGGCCCTGTCTCCGAAATGCGTTACATCCAGGGTCATCGGGAGATTAAACCCAGAAATCTCTGAGGGAGTAAGCAGACGCCTCTCCCCCTCAAACGTCTCTACGGCAAACGTAACTCTCCCATACCAGTCTTCCTGCAGCTCCTCTAGAACACGAAGGGCAAATGGCTGATCCTCTACCTTACGCTTCGACTGATTAGGATGTATGGTAATCGTCCTTGCTCCGACTGCCACGGCAAACTCAGCAGTCTCGGCTCCCCAGGTTGGAAATATCTCGCTATCCAG
>PXAU01000171.1 GCA_003567075.1 Trueperaceae bacterium | reverse complement strand
TCGATGTGCACGCCGATCACGGCCTGCTTGCCGACGATGGCGCGGACGCGCTCGATGATGTCGCCCTCGGCGTCGTCCTCGCCCTCGGCCACCATCGCGCCGTGCAGGGGCAGGATGACCGAGTCGACGGGCATCGCCTCGGTCAGGTGAGTGAGCAACTCGTCGCGCAGGTCGTGGTAGGCGCGCTTCACGGTGATGCCGGCCGGCATGGCGAAGGCCGAGAGGCCGAAAGCGAGTTCGTCGCCTCGCGCCGCGGCCGCGTCGCGCACTGCCAGCAGCGCGCTTCCCGCGTGCGCCTGCGCGAGGTCGCGCACCACCTCCCAGTCGAACGCCCCGGTGGGCATGGGCGAGAAGGTGTTCGTCTCGGTGACGATGCCGCCCAGGAAGACCTTCACGAACGCCCCCGGGTGGTCTTCTGGTGTGGGTCGAGTGCGTCGCGCAAGCCGTCACCGATGAAGTTGAAGGCCAGCACCGTGATCACGATCATGATGCCGGGGAAGATGGCGATGTGCGGGTAGCGCAGGATGAAGGCGCGGCCGTCCGAGAGGATGCCGCCCCAGGTCGCGGTAGGCGGCCGCACGCCCAGACCCAGGAACGACAACGCCGACTCGAGGATGATGATCGAGCCCACCTGTAGCGAGGCCAGCACGATCACCGAGGTGAGCACGTTGGGCACCACGTGCTTCCAGATGATGCGTCGATCGAACGCGCCCAGCGCCCGTGCGGCGACCACGAAGTCGCGCTCGCGCAAGCTCATGACCTCGGCGCGAACGACGCGTGCGTAGCGCGCCCATACGGTCGCGCCGATCACCACGATGGTGGTGGTGAGGCTCGGGCCGAGCACGGCCGCCAGCACGATCAGCAGGGCGATCAGCGGGAAGGCCATCAGCGCGTCGATGATGAGCGACAGCACCTCGTCGACCCAGCCGCCGAAGTAGCCGGCCAGCGCACCCACCACGATGCCGATGACGATCGAGATCAGCGATGACAGGATGCCCACGGCAAGCGCGATGCGGGTGCCGAAGATGACGCGTGAGAGGAGGTCGCGGCTGAGGTGGTCGTGCCCCATCGGATGCTCCCAGGAGGGGCCGACGCCACGCTGGCCAGGGAACAAGTCGTCGTTCGGATGGTAGGGCGCGATGACGGGTGCGAACAGCGCCAGGAGCACCAACAGCGTCACGACGACGAGACCGACGATGGCCATGCGGTTGGCGAGGAAGCGCCTAAGCGCCTTGCTCCGCTGGGGCGGCGCGGCCTCCTGGGGGGCGGGCGCGAGCACGGGGTCGGTCGGTGCGGTCGTCATGGGCGCCTCACGAGATGCGGATGCGCGGGTCCACCAGCGCGTAGACGAAGTCGGTGAGCAGGTTGATGACCACGACCAGCACCGCGAACACGACCACCAGCGACTGCACCACCTGGTAGTCGAGGCGCAGCACCGAGTCGACGAACAGCCGGCCGATGCCGGGCAGAGCGAACACGGTCTCGACGATGATCGTGCCCGACAGGATAAAGGCGATGCGGAAGCCGATGACGGTGATCACCGGCAGCAACGTGTTGGCGACGATGTGCTTGTAGAGCACCGCGCGCTCGGTGAGCCCCTTGCTGCGGGCCGTGCGGACGAAATCCTGCGGTAGGAGCTCCAGCACGGCGCCTCGGGTGATGCGCATCAGCACCGCCATCTCCTCCGTGGCGATCACGATCACGGGCAGGATCCAGCCCTGCCAACTCCGTAACCCGAACGGCGGGATGCGCCCGATGAGCGGTAGGTCACCGAACCAGCGCGGCACGTAGAGCGCGAACAGCACGATCAGCATGAGCGCCAGCCAGAAGTTGGGGGTGGCGATGCCGAGCGCCGAGAAGGCGTTCGACGAGTAATCGACCCAGCTGTTGCGGCGCACCGCTGCGGCGATGCCGAAGGGGATGGCGACCACGATGGCGAGGCCGATCGCGTAGAGGTTGAGGAGCGCGGTGACGGGGATGGCCTCGAAGATCATCTGCCGCACCGGCACGCCGGCGCGGATGAGCGACTCGCCGAAGTCGCCGCGCAGGAGGTTGAAGGCCCACACGAGGTACTGCTCGGGCAGCGGCCGATCGAGGCCCCAGCGCTCGCGGATCTCCCGGATCTGCGCGTCGGTGATCTGGATCTGCCCCTCGCCCAGGAGCAGATAGACGGGGTCGCCGGGCATCATGCGCATGACGATGAACGTCAGCACGCTGATGATGACGACGACGAAGAGGCCCTTGAGGATACGGAAGGTCAGATAACTGGACACGTGACGTCTCCGCGAGTCACCGCAGCCTACCGCGAGAGCGGGCCGCTCACGGCGTGGAATCGGCCCTGCCTCGCACGGCGGCTCACGCGTCGCACGCGGGGACGCTCCAGCTCGCAGGAGCACCCGCGCAGCTTCGTCCTGCGCGGCACCGGGCTGAAGGACCCGGCGCCGCGCAGGAGGCGTCGACGACCGCGTCGAGGCGGTCGCGCAGGCTCAGCCGCGGCCGTACTCGTGGCCGCGGTGGTAGACCGGGGTCCCGACCAGGATCTCGTCGGGAAGACCGGTCATGTCGTTCGAGTAGACGCTGAGGCCCTGGTTGAAGTGCAGGAGCAGCGCTGGCATGTCCTCGGCGTAGAGCTCCTGGGTCCGGTTGTAGATCGGTCGGCGCAGCTCCGGGTCGACGACCGAGAGGCCCTCGTCGACCAGACGGTCCATCTCGGGGTTGTTGTACCGGGTGAAGTTGTTGCCGCCGTCACTGCGGAGCGTGCTGGACGGGTCCGGATCAGCCAGCGCGCCGTGCGTCCAGTTGAACAGCGATGCCTCGAGCGTGCCCTGACGCAGACCCTCGAGGATGGAGGCCACCGGCGCCTCGGCCAGCTGCATGTCGACGCCGACGGCGCGCAGGAAGATCTGGGACAACTCGGCCATCGGGCGGCGCGTCTGGTCACCGCTGATGGTGGTGCAGGTGAACGAGAGCCG
>PXAU01000297.1 GCA_003567075.1 Trueperaceae bacterium | reverse complement strand
TCGGTGAGCGGGTCGACGCTGGCGGTCGCCTCGTCGAGGATCAGGATGGCCGGGTCCTGCAGCAGCACCCGCGCCATGGCGATCAGCTGGCGCTGCCCCATCGAGACGCCACGTCCGCCCTCGCCGACCTCGGTGTCGAGGCCCTGCGCGAGCGCATCCAACCAGTCCCCGCCGCCGATGCGGCCTGCAGCGGTCAGGACCTCGTCGTCACCGGCGTCCGGTCGGGCGTAGCGGACGTTGTCGCGCACCGTGCCGGCGAAGAGGAACGGCGTCTGCTGCACGATGCCGAGCTGGCGCCGGTAGGCCGCCAGGTCGAGCGTGCGCAGGTCGTGTCCGTCGACGGCGATGCGGCCCCCCTGGAACTCGTAGAAGCGCGCGACGAGCTTGCCGATGCTCGACTTGCCGGCACCCGTGTGCCCCACCAGGGCCACCGTCTCGCCCGGCTCGATCGCGAGGTCGAAGGCGCGCAGCACCTGCTCCTCCCCGCCGTAGCTGAAGTCGACGCCGTCGAAGCGGATCCCGCCGCGCAGCCGAGGCGGCACCACCGCATCGGTCTGCGTCACGCGCGGCTCGGCGTCGATCAGCGCGAAGACGCGCTCGCTGGCCGAGAGCCCCAACTGGAACTGGCTCCAGAACGAGGCGATGCTGGTGAGCGGGAACCAGAAGAAGGCGATCGCCTCGACGAACAAGAACCACTGCCCCGGCGTCACGTTGCCGGCCAGCACGCTTTCACCGCCGGCGTACACCACCAGCGCCGTGCCGATGCCGGCGATGGTGCCCAGGACCGGGAAGATGGCCGAGAAGGTGAGGCCCTGGCGCAAGTTGAGCCGGTAGGACTGGGCGTTCACGCCAACGAAGGTGTCGTACACCGCCTGCTCCTGCCGGAACGCCTTGGCGACGCCGATGCCGGTGATCGACTCCTGCACGTTCGCGTTCACCTCGGCCAGCACCCGCCGCGCCTGCCGCGTGGTGCGCCGCGCGACGCGACGGAACGCCAGCGCGGCCGCGACGATGAAGGGCGTGATCGAGAGGGCCACCAGGGCCAGGCGCCAGTCGATCCAGAACAGGATGCCGGCGATGATGAGCACCTGCAGCAGCTGGCTGAGCAGGTTCAGCGTCAACGTCACCACGGTCGAGAAGTCCTGCGTGTCGGCAGTGACCCGACTGACGACGCGGCCCGTCGAGTACTCGTCGTAGAACGACATGTCGCGCGCCATCACCGCATCGAAGGCGTCGACGCGCAGGCGCAGCACCACGTTGCCGACCGCCTTGGCGGTGAGCCACTGGCGCAGGAAGTTGAGGCCCCAGGAGGCGGCGCCGGCGCCGGCGATCGCCGCCAGCAACCAGGCCGTTCGTTGCCACAGCTCGTCGGCGGGCGCGTCAGCGACGCGGTCGATGCCCACCGCGATCAAGACCGGTAGCAGCGCGTCAAGCGCAGCCACCAGGAAGACCGCCAGCGCCACCACGAGCATCACGGGCAGGAACGGGGCGAAGTACCGAACGATGCGGTGCAGCAGCTGGGCGTCGGAGTACTCGCGGTCGTAGCCTTCGGCAGCCAGGCCGTCCATCACGAAGCCCATCAGTCGTACCTCGCGAAGATGCGCTGGTAGAGGCCGCAGCGCCCGAGCAGTTCGTCGTGGCTGCCGTGATCGAGGAGGCGACCGCCGTGGATCACCAGCACCAGGTCGGCGCGCCGGATCTGCGACAGGCGGTGCGTGATCATCAGCGTGGTGCGCCCGCGCTGCACCGCGTGGATGGCGCGCTGGATGGCGTCCTCGGTGGCGCTGTCGATGGCGCTGGTGGCGTCATCGAGGATCAGCACGCGCGGGTCGGTGAGGAGCGCGCGCGCGATCGCCAGTCGTTGCCGCTGCCCGCCCGAGAGTGTCGCGCCGCGCTCGCCGATGACCGTGTCGTACCCCTCGGGCAGCGCCATGACGAACTCGTGCGCCTGCGCCGCCCGGGCAGCGGCCATCACCGCCTCGCGGTCCACCGCCGGCCCCAAGCCGAAGGCGATGTTGTCGGCCACGCTGCGCGAGAACAGGAAGACGTCCTGCTCGATCACCCCCACCTGGCGCCGCAGCGACGCCAGCTGCCACTCGCGCAGGTCGACGCCGTCGAGCAGGATGCGGCCTTCGGTGACGTCGTAGACGCGGTTCACGAGCTTCGTCAGGGTGCTCTTACCGGAGCCCGTCTGCCCCACGATCGCCACCGTCCGCCCCGGCGCGACCCGGAACGAGAGGTCGTGCAGCACCGGCTCGCCCCCCGGCACCCCCTGGTAGGCGAAGCCCACGCGCTCGAACACCAGCTCGCCCTCGATGCGCGCCGTGTGCCCCTCGGCCTGCTCGTCGAGCTCGGTCTCGGTGCGCATGAGTTCCAAGATGCGCTCGGCCCCCGCCAGGCCCAGTTGCACCAGCGAGAAGGTGAAGATCGAGATGAAGGCCGGGAAGCGCAGCACGCCCATCAGGCCCATGTACGCCACCAACTCACCGGTCGTGAGCTCGCCGCGCGATACCAGCAGCAGCCCGTGCGCGAAAGCGCCGGTCAGGGCCACGCCGAGCAGCAGCAGCGGCAGGTAGCGCGCCTGCACCAGGCCCTGGCGCACGAACAGGTCGCGGAAACGCGCGGCGTCGCGGCCGAAGCGCGCCTGCTCCTGCGGCTCCTGCGCCGTCGCCTTCACCACCTCGATGCCGGTGATGGTCTGGTTGAGCCCCGCCGAGAGCACCCCGAACTGGCGCCTGAGCGCGCTCGAGACCGGGTTCAGCTGCCGCATGTAGCTGCGCAGCGCGACCACGAACGTGAGTTCGAAGAGGAGCGGCGCGAGCAGCAGCCGCGGGTCGAGCGCGGCGATGAAGACGAGCGGCACCAGCAGGCCGTTGAGCGACTCGGTGATGAGCGCCACGCCCGGGTTCATCATCGGGTTCAGCTGGCGCACGTCGTTGCTGGCGCGCGCCATCACGTCGCCCACGCGCTGGC
>PXAU01000090.1 GCA_003567075.1 Trueperaceae bacterium | reverse complement strand
GCCGAGGAGCTCGACGGCGCGCATCGGGTGTTCGAGAGCATGGGCGAGTTGCATGCGTTCATCCAAGGGGAGGCGACGCTGGCGAGGTCACCGTGACCGACGCGCGCGTGGGCGCCAAGGACGTAGCGCTCGCCGGCGACGCGCGACCCATCGCCGAGGGGTTGCGCGCCCTGGTCACGACGATGCGTGCGCGTCACGATCTCGACCCGAGAGCGGTGGTCTGCTCCGGCATGATCACCTCGAACGTCGGTCTGGTGGAGGTGCCGCACACGACCGCCCCCATCGCCCTTGGCGAACTCGCCCGCCGCTTGGTCCGGCACGACGTGGCGAGCGTCACCGACCTCCCCATGTACTTCGTGCCCGGCATCAAGACCGTGGCTGCTCACGCTGGTTGGGCCACGCTGCCGAGCTTCGACGTCATGCGGGGGGAGGAGGTGGAGGTCGCGGGGCTCCTGTCGACACTGGACCTCGAGCCGCCGCTCGCATTCTTAAGTTGCGGCTCGCGCACGCGGTGGGCGGCGGCGCTGGCACCGTCACCACTCCCGAACGGGCTGAAGCGGCGCTCGCGGCCGGCGCCACGTTCCTGGTCACCCCCCACGCGGCGCCCAGCGTGAACGCGTTCGCGCGCGAGCACGCCCTGCCGGTGCTGTGCGGGGCGACCACGGCGAGCGAGATCGTGCAGGCGCGCGAGCAGGGAGCCGCCTTCATCAAGCTGTTCCCGGCGGGACCGCTCGGCCCCGCGTACCTTCGGGCGCCCTCGCTGGACGCAGTCACCGCGCTGGCGCACGAGCTCGTCGATCTGCTTTCGACCACGAGGGAGGCTCGATGGTGAGGATTGGCGCGTTCGACCTGTCCAAGACTCCGCCCAGCTGATCTGGCCGGCCACGGTCTCGATCTCGCCGAGGTACTGGGTCGGGAACGCTCGCGCGCCGGGCACGACCGGACGGGACCCCGTCTGGCGCAACGCAGACGGCACCGTCGCCGAGTGGTGAGGTCGTACGGCTACGCGGGCGGCTGTCTCACGCGCTCACCGGACCAGTAGGCGGTGGCCGCGAGGGCCGCCGCGAAGACGGTCGGCTCGAAGAACGTCAGGTCCCAGGTGTTGAGCAGCGCCAAGGCGATGAGCATCGGCGCGAGTCGCGCCCAACCGGTCGGGCTGAGGGTCGAGAGCAGCGCCCCGGCGACCAGTGCGAAGCCGAGCAGACCGACCAGCCCGTGCACCACCAGCACGTGGATCAGCAGGTTGTGGGCGTAGGTGACCGGTCGCCGGAGGACGGACTCAGTTCGCTCGCGGAAGGCCTCGGTCGAGGCCTCGCGTCCGAGCCCGAACCACGGCCGTTCACGCGCGAGGGCCAGGCCTTCACGCCAGATCGCCACGCGGTCGCTCGGCACGAACGTCACCCGCCGTAAGTCGAAACGGTTCACCATCGTCTGCGGCAACCATGCCGGTCGAGCATCGAGGAAGGCCGTCGCCTCGGTACCTCGCTCGTACTGCGCGCCGAAGACGTACACGTCCACGCGTCCGCCGCGTTCCACCGCCCGCAGGTGCAGTTGACGCTGGCGATAGTCGTCTCCGTGTCCGACCGGAGTGATGCAGCGCCGCCACTCCTCGTCGACCTCGCAGGTCACGCGGGCGAGGTGCGAGGTGAGCACGATCCGCTGTGGCTCATCCGCGCGCAGGTAGATCGAGGCCACGTACGGAACGCCTTCTTCGGAGCGGCCGATGCTCTGATGGACGAAAGGGGTGCCCTCGGGCCGCGCCTGAGCGACGAGGCGCTGGGCCGTCGTACCAGGCAGCGGCCCAGGCGTACCTTCATCGCTCACGCTGACGTGCTGCGCGAGATCGTGGCGCCAGGCCGCGTCGTTCAGGTCGCTCGGCGCCGCCAGCAGGTTCGGCGTGAGTTCCACGACGGCGCGTTGCCAAGCGACCGCTGCCGCCGCAAGCACGACCAGCGCGAGGAGTGGGGCCAGGATGAGGCGGGACCGCGCGCGGACCGCCTGGACCACGAGCCAGATGGCGCCGGCGGCGAGGAGTGCGCCTCCGGCCGTCCGGGAGCCAGTGTGAAGCACCGCCAGCGCCACGAACGGCCAGCCCCACCAGACCAGGCGCCGCCACGGTGCCACTGCTGCCCAGGCCGTGAAGGCGGTGACGAGTGCGGCGGCCAGGAAGTTCGGGTTCCCGGTCAGGATGTCGACGCGTGCCGCGTCGCTGGTTCCACTCCAATCGGCTCCCGCGATCAGCGTCGCGACCGTGAGCCCTGCAGCGAACAGCGCGAGCGCGGGTGGCACGACGCGGCGCACGGGATGCCACCGCGCCAGACCGACTGCGAGGACGACCGTCAGCAGGAGAACGCCGTTGCGGACGACATCGAGGGAGTCGCCGGACGCCAGGGCACTGACCGACAACAGCGCCCACGCGAGCACGGCGGCCGCAGTGACGCGGTACGTACCCGCGTCCCATCCTCGCACCGGGTCCGTGACGTGCCGCTTGGTGCCACCAGGTTCCGATCCCACGTGCCTCGAGCGTATCGCAATGCTCTCCGAATCGACGGTACGCGCGCGGCCGGGTTGTCGCGGAGGGTCTCGCGATCGTGTCGGCGTCGCCCCGTTCCTCAATGGGCAGGCACTGACCCGACCGCCGCCGCCTTCAACCGCGCCCGCTGCGTCTCCGACAGCGGCTTGCTCGCCTCGCGCAGGGTGAGTACCGATGCCCGCGGCGCGCGCTCGAGGAGCCACGCGAATTCCTCGTCGGGTAGCTGCTTGGCGCGTTCACGCAGCACCCAACCGATGGCTTTGCGGATGAAGAACTCACGGTCGTCGAGGAGCGGCTCGGCGGGTGGCCAGGGGATCGACCAAGGCCCAGGTGCTCGCCTCACGCAGCAACTGCTCCAGCCAGGGGATGTCGTCGGGTTCGAGCAGGGCGACGTCGTCGACGAGTTGCTCGACTGCTGCGAAGCGCAGCTCATGGACGCCG
>PXAU01000021.1 GCA_003567075.1 Trueperaceae bacterium | reverse complement strand
TGCTCCGGGCCTGTTTCCACATGGGCATCCCGGTGCACGGCAAGAACATCTTCCCGTCCAACATCCAGGGGTTGCCGACCTGGTACCACATCCGCGTCAGCAAGGACGGCTACGTCGCCCGCCGCGCGTCCGAGGTGCTCGTGGCGTTCAACCAGCGGACGGTGGACGACGACCTGCGCGCCCTACCGCCGGGCGGCATGGCGGTGGTGGACGAAGGCCTGGCCCACAGCGTGCAGCGCGACGACATCCACCTCTACCAGGTCCCCGTCAAGGTCCTGATGGCCGCCAGTGAGCACAAGGGCAAGCTGCGCGACTACCTCGCCAACATGACCTACGTGGGCGTCCTCGCGCACCTGCTCGAGATCCCGCTCGAGTCGGTGGAGGCAGCCCTGGTCGCGCAGTTCGGCGGCAAGCGCAAGCTGGTCGACACCAACCTCGAGGTGGTGCGCAGCAGCCACGCCTGGGCGGGCGAGGCGCTGGTCAAGACCGATCGGTTCAAAGTCGCGCCCATGGACGCCACCCGCGACATGGTGCTCATGACCGGCAACGAAGCCGGTGCCCTGGGGAGCGTCTTCGGCGGCGTGAGCGTCGCGGCCTGGTACCCCATCACCCCCTCGACCTCGTTCATCGACGCGCTGCGGGGATACTTGCCGGAGCTGCGGCGCGACGAGGAAGGGCCCAGCTACACCGTCGTCCAGGCCGAGGACGAGGTGGCCGCCGTGGGGATGGTGGTTGGCGCCGGCTTCGGTGGTGCCCGCGCGTTGACCGCCACCAGCGGCCCCGGCATCTCGCTGATGGCCGAGTTCGTGGGCCTGGGGTACTTCGCCGAGTGCCCGGGGGTGATCTGGGACGTGCAGCGGGTGGGTCCCTCCACCGGTCTGCCGACCCGCACTGGCCAGGGCGACCTGCGCTTCGCCTACTCCCTCGGGCACGGTGACGTTCGCCACGTGGTGCTGCTGCCGAGTTCCATCGAGGAGTGCTTCGAGTTCGGCTGGCGCTCGCTCGACCTGGCCGACCAGTTGCAGACCCCGGTGTTCGTGCTGAGCGACCTCGACCTCGGCATGAACAACTGGATGGGGCAGCCGTTCGCCTACCCGGACCGTCCGCTGCAGCGCGGAAAGGTGCTGGACGCTGAGGAGGTCGCCGAGCTGGGCTTCGCGCGCTACCTCGACGTCGACGGCGATGCGATCGCTTACCGCACCCTGCCTGGCAACGACGCGCCGGGCGCGGCCTACTTCGCGCGCGGCACGGGCCACAACGCCCAGGCCGTCTACAGCGAGCGCTCCGAGGACTGGGTCGAGAACACCGAGCGGTTGGCGCGCAAGTTCGAGACGGCGCGCCGCTACGTGCCTGCCGCGGCCGTCGAGCAGGTCGACGGGGCGCGCGTCGGCGTGATCGGCTTCGGTACCACCCGTTACGCCATCGCCGAGGCCCGCGATCAGCTGGCGGCCGAGGGCGTGGCCTGCTCCAGCCTGCGCCTGCGGGCGCTGCCACTGCGCGACGAGGTCCGCCGCTTCATCGAGGCGCACGAGCAGGTGGTCGTGGTCGAGATGAACCGCGACGGCCAGCTGGCGGACATCCTGCGTGCCGAGTACCCGGATCTGGCTCCGCGCATCGCCAGCGTCGCCTACCTCGACGGCATGCCGTTCACGGCCCAGTTCGTGCGCGCCAGCCTCGAGCCATTCCTCGCGCCCGTGGCGCTGGAGGTCGCCTGACATGGATCGCCCACGCACGATCGCCAGCAACGCCATCGGCCTCTCGCGCTCGGATTACGCCGGCAACCCCAGCACCTTGTGCAAGGGCTGCGGCCACAACTCCATCGCCAGCCAGATCATCCAGGTCGCCTTCGAGCTGGCGCTCAAGCCGCACGAGGTGCTCAAGTTCTCCGGCATCGGCTGCTCGAGCAAGTCGCCGGCCTACTTCCTGGGGATGTCGCACGGCTTCAACGCCTTGCACGGCCGCATGCCGGCGATCGCCACCGGTGCGCTGGTGGCCAACCGGCGCATGCGCGCCATCGGCGTCAGCGGTGACGGCGACACCGGTTCCATCGGCCTGGGCCAGTACAAGCACCTGCTGCGCCGTAACGTGCGGATGGTGTACGTGATCGAGAACAACGGCGTCTACGGGCTCACGAAGGGCCAGTTCTCGGCCACCGCCGACGAAGGGCTCGAACTCAAGTACGCCGGCCAGAACGTGCTGCCGCCCATCGACCTGTGCCAGGAGGCGATCGCGGCCGGTTGCGGCTTCGTGGCGCGCTCCTTCGCCGGCGACGCGAAGCAGGTGCGGGAACTGCTCAAGGCGGCCTTCAGCCACCGCGGCACCGCCGTGCTCGACATCATCAGCCCCTGCGTGGCCTTCAACAACGCCGACGACAGCCCAAAGAGCTACGCCTACGGCCGCCACCACGAGAAGCCGCTGCACGAGCTCGGCTTCATTCCGCCGGCGGAGGAGATCGTCATCGGCGACACCGAGCCGGGCGAGCTGACGCTGGTGCCGCTGCACGACGGCTCGCGGCTGAAGCTGCGCAAGGTCGAGGAGGGCCACGACCCGACCGACCGCGGCGCCGCCATGAAGCGCCTCATGGACGCCGAGCGACGCCAGGAGTTCATCACCGGGCTGCTCTACTACGACGCGCGCCGCCCGTCGTTCGCGGAGTCGACGCATCTGCCCGAGATGCCGTTGGCGCTCCTGCCCGACGAGGCGCTGCGGCCGCCGCCCGAGGCGCTCGAGCGCACGCTGCAGCGCTACCGCTAGGGCCGCGCAGGAAGCGGGTCGGGCATGCGGCTGGGGGTGGTGCCGGAGAGCCCGTTGGAGTGGCTCGCGCTGCGATCGGGGCGCGTGCCCACGCCGCTGGTCGATACCCATCTGGCGGTCGCGTGGGCCCGCACCTTGATCGTGGCGACCCGAAGCGGTGTGTTCGAGGCGCTGGCGCAGGCGCCCCGCACGGCCGACGAGGTGGCGGCAGCCTGCCGGTTGGC
>PXAU01000406.1 GCA_003567075.1 Trueperaceae bacterium | reverse complement strand
CATCACCTGGCTGATGTGGATGCTGGCCAGCGTCGGCATCGTGGTCGAGGTGGTGTGGTTCCTGATCCCCTGGTCGCTCGGCTGGCGCGACGGCGTCGACCCGCTGCTGATGCGCACGCTGTTCTGGTACACCGGGCACCCGATCGTCTACTTCTGGCTGCTGCCAGCCTACGTGAGCTGGTACGCGCTGGTACCCAAGCAGGCCGGCGGCGAGCTGGCCAGCGACGCGCTGGCGCGGCTCGCGTTCATCATGTTCCTGCTCTTCAGCGTGCCGGTCGGCTTCCACCACCAGTTCGCCGACCCCGGCGTGCCGGCCGGCTGGAAGATGGTGCACTCGATGCTGACGATGTTCGTCGGCATCCCCAGCCTGCTCACCGCCTTCACCGTGGCGGCCTCGCTCGAGATCGGCGGCCGCCGCCGCGGCGGCAAGGGCGTGCTCGGCTGGATCGGCGCGCTGCCGTGGAAGAACGCCTCGTTCACCGCCCAGGTGCTGGCGATGATCAGCTTCATCTTCGGAGGCGCCGGCGGCATCGTGAACGCCAGCTTCAACCTCAACATGCTGGTGCACAACACCGCCTGGATCCCGGGGCACTTCCACCTGACGGTCGGCACGGCGGTGACGCTCCCCTTCATGGGCATCACCTTCTGGCTCCTTCCGCACCTGCTGAAGAAGCCGCTGTTCAACCCCCGTATGGCGTTGTGGTCGGCCTGGACATGGTTCGTAGGCATGATGGTGTTCGCGCTCGGCATGCACTGGCAGGGCATCCTGAACGTGCCGCGCCGGGCCCAGATCAGCAACCTGCCGGCCGCCTGGGCCGAGGCCTACGCCAACGCGCAGGTGCCGATGCTGATCACCTCCATCTCGGGCGCCATCTTGCTCGTCTCGGTGATCCTGTACTTCGCGGTGGTGTTCGGCACCGTCTTCGCCAGGCGGCGCCTGGCCGACGCCGACGTGCCCGAGATCCCCTTCTCGAGCACCCGCCCCATGCGGCGCGAGGGCGTCATCGCCATGCTCGACAACTTCAAGGTGTGGTTCGGCTTCGCGGTGTTCCTGGTGCTGGTGGCGTATGGGCCATCGCTGATCTACATGTTCGCCAACCAGGTGCCGGTGCCCGGCTACCGGCTGTGGTGAGGGGGGCGTCGTGGACGTGATCGTTCCGCTGCTGCTGAGCTCGGTGCTGACCGGGTTGCTCGGGACGGCCGTGATGGTGGCCGCGCTCAACCTGCCGCTGCTGTGGGGCAAGCCCACGTACGACACCTTGGGCACGCTGGGCTCGCTCTTCACGCGCCGCCTCGACGCCCAGTCGCGCGCCATCGGGGCGGTGCTGCTGAGCCTCGGCGGTGTCGTGTTCGCGGCCTTCTACGGCTGGATCGCGCTCATGTTCTACACCGGCACCTTCGGAGCGCCGGAGTACCTGATCTTGCGCGACTTCCCGACCACGATCGACCTGTTCTACCCGCTGGTCGGGTTGGTGGGTGGCTTCGGGCAAGGGATGTTCGCGGCGCTGATCCTGGCCTTCGTGGTGGTCGATTTCCACCCGATCGAGAGCCAGCGCAGCCCCTTCGACCTGGTCCAGTCCTTCCTGGTGGGCAACACCGTGTTCGGGCTGGTGGTCATGTTCTTCCAGCACCAGTTGCTGCAGCTGCTGGTGTGAGTCCCGCGCGTCCGGGCGCGGCGTGCCTCGTGAGGCCGCTACGCGCCCGGGCCCTTCGGGGCCTCAGTTGCCTCAGCTGTCTTCGCCCGGGCGGCGCACCCTGCGGGTGCCTTCGTCCGGGCCGTGCGGCCTCAGCTGCCGCCGTCCGGGCCGCGCAGCGCCTTCACCACACGCATGGGCAGGAAGCTCAGCAAGCTCATGCCGCCTGCGCGCGGCTCGCCCGCCAGCGTCATCACCGCGGCCTTGCGGAAGGTGACGGCCACGCCGTGGGTGCGGCCGCTGAGCAGCCACGAGGCCAGCATCGACAGCCACGGTTCGTGCCCAATCGCCGCGAGCCGCACGCCTTTCATGAGCTCGGCGGCGGCAGCGCCGCTCGCGCCGGCCCGGCCCGAGGCGCGCTGGAGGGCGGCGCTGCTCCGCGACTCCGCCGCCAGCGCCCGCAACGCCGCCGCGGACTCGGTCGGATCGCCTTGCGCCAGCGCGTCGAGCAGCACCAGCTCCCCGCCCGCCAGCACCCGCAAGGGCTCGGCCGTCTGGCGCGCCCGCAGCCACGGGCTCGTCGCGAGTCGTGTGAAGTACACCCCCTGCCGCGTCAGGGCCTCGGCCAGCAGCACGGCCTGCGCTTCACCCTTGGCGACCAGCGGCCGCAGGGTGTCGTCCGGGTAGCGCGCGCCGCGCTCGGCCGCCTGCGCGTGACGAATCAGGTACAGCTCCATGGGGCCTCCTCGGCCGGGGGCGGGCACGTTCAGTCGAGCACGGCGCCCAGGGACAAGAGCGCCTCGGCGCGCTGCAGCTTCGTCACCCCGGAGGGCGTCAGGGTCACCACCCGCTCGAGTCGCGCGGCGATCGCCTCGAGCTCGGCCAGCGACGTCCCATCCATCGCCTCGAGCTCGGCCTCGCGGAAGAGCGCCTCGCGCTCGGCGCCGGGCGCGCGGGCGGCCACCTCGTCGAAGCATAGTTCCGCCACCACCCGGCCGTCGCGTTGCACCGCGAACGAGCGCCGCTCGGTGCGGAGCTCCAGCTGCGACACCAGCTTCGTCGCGGGCACCGGTACGAGCTCGGCCAGCCGCGCCAGCAGCGCTGCCGGCCAGGCGCCGTGCGGATCGAGCGGGAGCTCCAGTTCGGCGCGTTCGTGGTAGGGGCCGCGCACGCGGCCGATCGTCTTGAGCGTCGCCAGGCGCACGCCGGCCGCGTCGCGACGGCGCAGCGCGACCCCGACCGCTCGCAGCGCGAAGTCGGGCGTGTCGACGTACACGTCGAGGTGACGTTCGCTGCCGCGTGGGTCGAGCGCGTAACCGCTGCCGCGGAAAGCGTCGACGACCGCGTCGTCCACCGGCGGCGGATCGAGCAGCGAGTACTTCAACTCCCGTTCGCGCTCCATTCGGCCAGTCTACGGGCCGATCTGGCGCGGGCCCGGTCGCCGTGCACATCGCCCGGTCGCGGTGCACATCGGGCTGCGGTGGCGCCTGGCGCGGCGGCCGCACTCGGGACGTCCGCCTGCTCAGGCGCGCGCGGGGCGCGTGCTAGACTCCCCGCTACGAGCGTCACCAGCGCCAGCCGCGCGCGTCGCAGCGTGCGCGCCGTGGCGAGCGCGGCTTGAGAGTCGAGGGAGTCACATAGATGTCGCACATCCGAAACGTCGCCGTCCTCTCCCACAGCGGCGCCGGCAAGACATCGCTCGTCGAAGCGATGCTCTACCGTGCCGGCGCCATCCCCACGCGTGGCAGCGTCGAAGACGGCACCACCGTCTCGGACGTCACGCCGGAAGAGAAGCGTCGGAAGATCAGCATCTACTCGAGCATCCACCCCTACGAGTGGAGCGGCGACGCCTTCAACGTGATCGACACGCCCGGCTACGCCGACTTCGTGAGCGAGATCCGCGGTGCGCAGGCCGCCGCCGACGGTGTGCTGATCGTGGTCTCGGCCGTCTCGGGCGTGGCCGTGGGCACCGAGCGGGTGTGGTCGTCGTCGTTCGAGCGCGAGCTCAACACCATCTTCGTGATCAACAAGATGGACCGCGAGAACGCCGACTTCTTCCGCACCATGGCCGGCATCGAGGACTCCCTGGCCGGCAACATCGCCGCCATCCAGGTCCCGATCGGCCAGGCCGAAGATTTTCGCGGCATCGTCGACCTGCTCGACATGGTGGCCTACACCTGGGAGGGCGGCGAGCGCAGCAAGGGGCCCATCCCCGACGAGGTCGAGGGCGTGGCGCGCGAGTACCGCGACCGTCTGGTCGAGGCCGTCGTCGAGACCGACGACGAGCTGATGATGGCCTACCTCGAGGACCAGGACCTCGACAACGAGCGCATCAAGGCCGCCTTCTTCGCGGCGGTGCGGGCCAACACCCTGCAACCGGTGCTGATGGCCTCCGCTGAGGAGCAGATGGGCATCACGCTCTTGCTGGACTTCATGAACGAGGGCGTACGCCACGTGGAGCACCACCGGCCGCTGCGCGTCGAGCGCGGCGAGATGCCGAAGCTCGGCGCCGACGGACCCTTCGTGGCGCGGGTGTTCAAGACCGTCATCGACCCGTACCTGGGCAAGGTCTCGATGATGCGCGTGCTGACCGGCGCGCTCAAGGCCGGCGAGCCGCTGCGCGACGCCACCCAGGATGCCGAGGTGCGCACCTCGCACCTGTTCGTGCCCAAGGGCAAGGACCTGAGCGAGGTCAAGGAGCTGCGCGCCGGCATGATCGGCGCCATCACGAAGGCCGACGTGGTCCGCACCGGCGACACCATGGCCGCACCCGGCACCGACGTGGTGCTGGCCAACATCCGCTTCCCGGAGCCGGTGATGGCGCTGGCGCTCACGCCGCAGTCGCGCACCGACGAGGACAAGCTCTCCGACGCGCTCGGCAAGCTGCTCGACGCCGACCCGACGCTCAAGCTGGTGCGCGACCCCGACACCCACGAGACGGTGCTGTGGGGCATGGGGCACGTGCACCTGGAGGTGGCCACCGGCGTGCTGTCCGAGCGCTTCGGCGTGAACGTCGACCCCCGCCCGCCCAAGGTCAGCTACCGCGAGACCATCAGCACCGGTGGCGACGCCCGCTACCGGCACAAGAAGCAGACCGGCGGCGCCGGGCAGTTCGCCGAGGTGGCGATGCGGGTCGAGCCCATGCCGCGCGAGGGCGGCGAGGAGTTCCAGTGGTCCGTGGTGGGCGGCACCATCCCCACCAACTTCCAGTCGAGCTGCGAGAAGGGCTTCCGCGCCTCGCTCGAGAAGGGGCCCATGGGCTTCCGCGTGGTCGACGTCAAGGCGGTCGTCTACGACGGCAAGGACCACCCGGTCGACTCGAAGGACGTGGCCTTCCAGATCGCCGCGGGCGAGGCCTTCCGCGAGGCCTGCGCCGCCGCCAAGCCGGTGCTGCTCGAGCCGGTGGCGCTGGTGAAGGTGCGCGTGCCGGACCGCTTCACCGGCGACGTCATCAGCGACCTCAACGGTCGCCGCGGCCGCATCCTGGGCATGGACTCGGAAGGCGCGGTGGCGGTGATCAGCGCGCACGTGCCGATGTCGGAGGTCCAGAGCTACTCCGCCGACCTGCGCTCCATGACGGGCGGCCGCGGCGCCTTCTCGCTGCGCTTCGAGCGCTACGACACCGCCCCACAGCAGGTGGCGCAGAAGGTGATCGCCGAGCGGGAGGCCGAAGAGGCCAAGTGAGGACCGGTCGCCGATCAGCTCGGCCGAGCGCCAGCCCTGCGCACGCGAAGGCAGGCGCTCGGCCGATGTGCGTCTCGTGACGCTTGGCCCGAGCCCGACTGCCTAGCGCTTGGCCTAAGCGAGCGCTTCGAGCTGCTTGGCCACGTCCTTGGCGAGTTCGGCACCGAGCTCGTCGGCCTCGCGCGCCTCGCCGTTGACGCTGGCGTGCAGCGTGGCGGCGCCGGCCGCGACCGCGCCGAACAGGTGCAGCTCACCCTCCTCGCTGACCGTCGCGAGCGCGCCCAGCGCCCGCTCGCGCAGGCCCGCGGCGAAGGCCCGCTCGGCACGCACGCGGTCGAACGAGGGGCGGTGCTGCAGGCTGTAGGCCACCTCGGCGGCGAGGTCGTCGTCGGCGCGGGCCACTAACGCCAACGAGCCTTGGCCCGGCGCCGGTGGCAGCGTCTCGGGCTCGAGCAGCGCGCGGATGTGGTCGCGGCGTTCGAGCATGATCATCGTCGAGGCCGGCAGCACCAAAGCGTCGAGGTCGCCCACGGCCAGGCGGTTCAGGGCCTTGTCGACGTCGGTGCCGACCACCTCGGGCTGCATGCCCGGGAAACCGGCGTGCAGGAAGGGGACGTCGCGCTCGGCGCCAACGCCCAGACGCACGCCCTCGGGCAAGGCGTCGAGGTTGCCAGCGTGCTTGGTCACCAGCGCCAGGCGTGGTTCCAAGCGGCGCGTGACCGCCACCAGCGCGAACTCGTCCGGCAGGGGTGCTCGCAGGCTCTCGCAGGCGACCACGCCGATGCCGATGCGGCCCGCGCTGAGCGCCTCGAGCACGGGGTCGTGGTCGCCGCTGGGGTGTCCGGGCAGGTTGCGCAGGAGCAACTGCGTGTCGGGCCACTCGGCGCTGAGGTCGGAGAGGACGGTTCTGGCCAGTCGGATGGCGAGGGCGCCGTCGCGATGGCCCAACACGATGCGTGCCATACGCACCGTTGTATCAGAACGGAGGCCCCGAGGCGCTCAGACGGCCGCGACCGCGGCCCTGAGCGCGTGCACCCGGTCGGTGCTCTCCCAGCTGAACCCTGGCCGGCCGAAGTGGCCGTAAGCGCTGGTGGCGCGGTAGATGGGGCGGCGCAGGTCGAGTTGACGGATGATCGAGGCAGGCCGCGCGTCGAACACGTCGGCGATGGCGCGCTCGAGCACGTCGTCTGGGACGCTGCCGCTGCCGAAGGTGTCGACGTACGCGCCGACGGGCTTGGCCACCCCGATGGCGTAGGCGAACTGCACCTGGCAGCGCCGCGCCAGGCCCGCCGCCACCACGTTCTTGGCGACGTAGCGGGCGTAGTAGGCGGCGCTGCGGTCGACCTTGGTGGGGTCCTTGCCGCTGAAGGCGCCACCGCCGTGCGGCGCTGCGCCGCCGTACGTGTCGACCACGATCTTGCGCCCGGTGAGGCCAGCGTCGCCTTGCGGCCCGCCCACCACGAAGCGGCCGGTGGGGTTGACCAGCACCCGCAGCGCCTTGCCGCGCAGCCGCTCGGGCACCACCGCGTCGACCACGTGGCGCGCGACGTCGTCGTACAGCTCGGCCATGTCGACCTCGGGATGGTGCTGGGCCGAGACGACGACCGTGTCGACGTAGGCGGGTTGGCCGCCGCGGTAGGCGACCGTCACCTGCGCCTTGCCGTCGGGCCGCAGGTAGGGCAGGGTGCCGTCCTTGCGAACCTGCGCCAGCCGCATGGTCAGGCCGTGCGCCAGCGTGATCGGCAGCGGCATCAGCTGCTCTGTCTCGTCGCAGGCGAAGCCGAACATGAGCCCTTGATCGCCGGCGCCTTGGCGGCTGTCCTCGTCGCTGTCGTCGGTGTCTTGGGCCGCCTCCACCCCGCGGGCGATGTCGGGCGATTGCTCGGTGAGCGCGATGAGCACGGCGCTGTGGTCGGCGTCGAAGCCGTACGTCGCGTCGACGTAGCCGACCTCGCGCACCGTCTGGCGCACGATGGCTTGCAGGTCGACGTAGGTGCTGGTAGTGACCTCACCGGCGACCAACGCCAGACCGGTGGCGAGCATCGTCTCGCAGGCCACCCGCGCCACCGGGTCGCGTTCGAGGATGGCGTCGAGGACGCTGTCGGAGATGCGGTCGGCGAGCTTGTCGGGATGGCCTTCGGTCACCGACTCGGCGGTGACGAGCGTGCGGGGGGCGTTGGTCACGGGTGCCTCCATGCCGGCGGCGCGGCAGCCGTGCGCGCGCCGTGCGTCGATGCCTGGGCTGCGGCCGTTCGCTGGCGCTCGCCGACACCGTTCGCATCGACCGCGCCGACCATACCAGGAGGCGTGCGTCACCACCGTGGCCGAGCGCCCGAGCGCGGTTGCTATCCTGCCGTCGTGGAGCATCCGACGAGTCCGAACCCCGGATCGCCTGCGGGTACCGCGTCGGCGTTCGCCCGGAGCGGCGTGCGGCTGCGAGCGGCACGGCGCCGTGACGCCCGCGCCTGGCACGCCCTGCAGCGAAGCATCTACGAGGAGGGACGCTGGTTCGTGGGCGACGGGCCGCCTGCCGAAGCGGCCCTGGCGGGCCGGCTGCAGGTGCAGCCGCGCCATCGCGCGGTGGTGTGGCTGGCCGAGCGCGGCGGCGCGCTGGTCGGGTGGTGCGAGGTGGGCCGCCTGTACCCCGAGAGGCTGCAGCACGTTGCGCTCGTGACCGTGGCGGTGGCCGCGGGCGAGCGGCGCCGTGGGGTGGGTAGCGCGCTCATGGCGCAGGCCGAGGCGTGGGCGCGCGAGCAGAGCGTGCGTAAGCTGTCGTTGCACGTGCGCGCCGGCAACGCCGGCGCGCTGGCCCTCTACCAACGCTGCGGCTACGTCGTCGAGGGCGTCGAGCGCGGCCAGATCGACACCGGCGCGGGCTTCGAGGACAACCTGATCATGGCCAAGCACCTGGTCGCCCCTGAGGCGCCGGCGTGAGCCTGCTCCGGGTGGCGGCGTGAGCGCGCTGCGGGTGGCGGCGTGAGCCTGCTGCCGCGGCTGCCGGGCGAGCACGCGGAGCAGCGCGTGGCGCTCTTCGTGGACACCCAGAACCTCTACTACGCGGCGCGCGACGCCGCGGGGCGCAACCTCGACTACGAGCGGCTGCTGGCGCTGGCCGAGCGCGGCCGCCGGCTGAAGTCCGCCACCGCCTACGTGGTGGAGCGCGAGGGCGCCACCAACGCCTACGGCTTCGTGACGCGCCTCTCGGCGCTGGGCTACCGCGTGCGGCGCCGGGTGGTACGGGTGCACCGCGGCGATGGCGAAGGCCGGCTGGTGCTGGAGGGCGATTGGGACATGGGGATCGCTGCCGACATCGTGCGCGCCTGGGACGGCCTGGACGTCGTGGTGCTGGCCTCGGGCGACGGCGACTTCGTGCCGCTGCTGGAGCTGGCGCAACAGCGCGGCCTGCGGGTCGAGGTGCTGGCTTTCCGCGAGGCGACCGCGCAGTCGCTGATCGACCTGGCCGATCGCTTCGTGCACTTGAGCGACGTGGAGGACGTGTTCGTGGAACCGAACCGGGCGTGAGACGGCGCGGGCGCCGCCGTCACTCGCCGACGTGCCCGCCCAAGCTGACGCCGAAGGGCCAGCCGAGCCCGGCCCAGAGCCGCTCGGCTTCGCGCAGGTAGCGCTCCCAGGCACGCAGGAAGGCGTCACGTTCGCGTTGGTGGCCGAGTTCGGCGCGGCGGTAGGCGCTCTCGAAGCGCGTCACCCGCGCGGCCGCCTCGGTAGCCAGCGACTCGTCGCCGGCGCGGTCGGCCTGGCGTTGCTCGGACCGGGCCTCCGCCAGTTCCGCTCCCAACTCGCGCAAGGCGGCGCGGCCCAGGGCCAGCGCGGTCTCGGCGAAGCGCACGTCCTGCTCGACCTCGGCCAGGGCCCGACGGGCTTGCGCCGCTTCCCAGTCGGCCTGGGACCGGGCGTCGGCCAGCGCTGCTTCGGCCTCGGCCAGGATGCGCTCGCTGCGCTGGCGCTCGGCCTCCCAGCCGTCGTCGACGCGCAGGCGGGCGGAGAGGCCGATCGACCAGGCGTCGCTGCCACGGCCGGTCCAGGTGACGTCGGCCCAGGCGTTGGGGCGCCCCTCGTCGAGTCCGGCACCGGCTCGCAGCCGCGTGCCCGAATCGCTCCAGCTGCCCTCGAGGCGCACGTCGTCGAGCAGCGACCAGCCGCCGCGCCGCTCGGCTCGCGCCGCCGCCAGGTCGCGTTCCAGTTCGCGCCGCCGAAGCGTCTCGTGCGGCAGCTCGTCCGGCGGTGCCGGCAGCCGCCAGCCCTCCAGCGGTTCGGGCTGCAGCAGCGCCTGGTGCTGCGCTGCCGCCGCGCGGATGTCCAACCCGAGGCGGGCGGCCTCGTGCTGCGCGGCGTCCAGATCGAGCGCGGCGCGCGCCACCGCCGCCTCGGCCCGCGCCAGTTCGAGCGCCGCCACGTCGCGCTGCGTGGTGCTGGCGCGACCGTCCAGGGCGCTCGCCTCGGCCCGCGCCAGGGTCGCCTGCCGGTCCGGCAGGCGCGCGGCGGCCAGCTCCAGCGCCAGGTGCGTACGCCGCAGGCCGAGGTAGGCGCTGGTGACGGCCCGCACCGCGCGCAGCGCCCGCTCGTGGGCGGCGACGTCGCCGCGGTGCTGATCGAGCAGCGCGACATGGAGCGCCACCGGGTCGTCGCGCCAGCGCGCGCCGGCGCTCAGCGCCAGGCCCGGGCTGGCCTCGGGCGCGCTGGAGCGCCACGCCACGCTGGGCCGCGCCTGCGCCCAGCCGGAGAGGCCGTAGGCGCTGCGCATGACCGCGTCGGCGGCGGCTGCGCGGGCGGGCGCGTCGGCCGCGACCGCCGCGGCCTCGGCCGCGAAGGCCGGGCCCCACAGCGGGTGCTGATGGGGATCGTGCGGCGCGGAGGCGGCATGCGGCGAGCCCGCGAAGGCGTAGGGGCGAAGCAGCGCCAGCAGCAGCGCCAGCAGCAGCGCGAGAAGGGCCGTGCGGACGAGGCGCGGGAAGGGCACAGCGGTAGGCAGCACGTTACGACCTCCCTCGCCCGCTGTCCGGGTCGCTCGCCAGCCGCTCGGCCAACAGCGCGCGCACCGCGTCAGGCTTGGCCTGGCCACGGCTGGCCTGCATCACCCGCCCCATCAGCGCGTTGAGGGCCTTGGGCTGCGCCCGCGCGGCGGCCACCACGTCCGGGTGGGCCGCCATCACCTCGTCGACCAGGCGCTCGAGCGCCGCCGTGTCGCTGATCTGGGCGAGGCCGCGCGCGCGCACCAGCGCGTCGGGATCGGCGCCGGCCAGCACCTCGGGCAGCAGCGCCTTGACGGTGGGACCGCTGATGGTGCCAGCCTCGGCCAGCGCGGCCAGCCGCGCCAAGCCCGCGGCCGGCGCGAGCACGGCGCGCCAGTCGCGTTCCTCGGCGCGCAGCAGGCCGCCGATCTCGACCGTGAACCAGGTGGCGAGGGCAGCCGCGCTCGGGGCCGACGCGTGCCCGCTGGCGGCGTCGAGGAGCGCGTCGAAGCTGGCGCGGGCGGCGCTGTCGAAGGCGATGAGGTCGGCCTCCTGCGGGCGCAGTCCCAGCGCCAGGTAGCGCTCGCGGATCCTGGCCGGCGTGGGCACCGCCGCCGCGCGCACCTCCACCAGGTAGGCGGGCGAGATGCGCAGCGGCGGCAGGTCGGGATCGGGCAGGTAGCGGTAGTCGGCGCTGCCCTCCTTGCTCCGCAGGACGTAGCTGCGCTGCCCGCCCTCGTTCCAGCCGCGCGTCTCCTGCGCGATGGGCAGCCCGTCCTGCAGGCGCCGGGCCTGGCGCTTCAGCTCGCTCTCGAGGGCCGCCTCGACGCTCCGGAAGGAGTTGAGGTTCTTGACCTCGACCTTGGTGCCGAGCGGCTCCCCGGGGCGCCGCAGCGACACGTTCACGTCGGCGCGCAGCTTGCCCTGCTCGGGCGCTGCGTCGCTCACCTGCAGGGCCTGCGCCAGCGCCCGCACCTGTTCCAGGAAGGTGCGCGCCTCGGCCGGCGAGCGCAGGTCGGGGGCGCTCACCATCTCCAGCAGCGGCGCGCCGGCACGGTTGAAGTCCACCAGGCTGTAGGGCGCGTAGGGCGGGTGCATCAAGCGGCCGGCGTCCTCCTCGAGGTGGCAGCGGGGGATGCGGACGCTGCGACCGGCGAAGGCCTCGCCGCCCGGGCCGTCGCGCAGGTCGATCTGGCCGTCCTCGCCCAGGGGCGCGTGCTGCTGGCTGATCTGGTAGTTCTTCGGGGCGTCGGGGTAGACGTAGTGCTTGCGCGCGAACGGGCTCTCGGCGGGCACGCGGCAACCGAGCGCGCTCACGAAGCGCAGCGCCAGCGCCACGGCACTGGCGTTGGTGACCGGCAGGGCCCCGGGCAAGCCCAGGCAGACCGGGCAGACGTGGTGGTTGGGGGGATCGCCGAAGGTGTCGGCGGCGCAGCCGCAGAAGAGCTTGCTGCGCGTGCGTAGCGCCAGGTGGACCTCGAGCCCGATGACCGCCTCGAAGCCCGCGGCGGCGGCGCTGGTTGCGGCCGCGCCGGCGGAGACGCGGTCTGGGTGGTCCGCTGAGCGACCGGAGGCACCGGCCGCAGCGCGGGCGGAGGCGCGCTCGTTCATGCGCGAGAGTCTACCGTGGCGGTGTCGGTGCGCGGGGAGCGGTACACTCGGGCATGATCGAGGTCACCCTCGAAGACATCGCCGTCTCCGGCGACGAGAACCAGTTCCTGGTGCTGCTCAAGGGGCCGGAAGGCGACCTGCTGCCGATCGTGATCGACGCCATGCAGGCGCTCGCCATCGCCGCGGGCCGCGCGGGCGAGGGTCCGGGACGACCCCTCACGCACGACCTGATGCTGTCGATGCTGGAGCTGCTCGGGTCGAAGGTCTCGCGGGTCGAGATCACCGACGTGGCCGACGGCACCTACTACGCCATGCTGGTGCTCGAGCGCGGCGGCGTGCACCTGGACCTGGATGCGCGCCCGTCGGACGCGCTGGCGTTGGCGGTGCGCACCGGAGCACCCATCTTCGTGGCGCCCCACGTGCTTGAGCAGAACGCGCTCTCGGACGACGTCGGCGGGCAGGGCGGCGGCTTCGAGGCCTAGCTGCACGCGCCGACGGCAGCGGTGGGACGATCGAATGGTGTGCCGAGTTCAGGGCGCGCCGAGCCAAGCGTGCGCCGAGTTCAGGGCGCGCCGAGCGCGACCCAGCGGCGGCTCGCCGCGACCAGCAGTTCGCTCAGCGCGCGCACGTCGCGCCACAAGACCTCGAGGCTGGCGCGGTGCGGGGCCGGTTCGAGCCTTCGCAGCAGCGCTTCACGCTTGCCATCCCAGATCTGACCGTCGCCCGGCGAGACGCGCGCCATGCGAGCAGCAAGGTGCTGGACCTCCAGCACGAGCCGCCGTCGCTCGCTCAGCAAGCGGTAGCGCTCGCATAGCAACGGCGTGGTGACAGTTTGTTCCCAGAAACCAATCGGCGCCCGCATGACTCCTACGTTATGTGCGCGCCCGAGCCGGTCGGAAGGGACACATGCCCAGCCGGGCACGGGCGCGCGAGAACGTGTCGTGGTGAATGCTCAACCCTGGACGAGCGATGCTCAACCCTGGACGTGCGACTCGAGGAAGTAGAGGTCCTTGTCGATGACGCGCGAGATCTCGGTGAAGAGGTCCTCGCTCGTGGGGTCACCGAGTTCGCTGGCGCGCTCGATGGCGACGCGGGTGGAGGCCGCGTAGGCGGCGTAACGCTCGATGAGCGCGTTGAGGCAGTCCTCGCTCGAGACGATGCTCGTGTCGAACTCCTCGAGCGTCGAGAACTCGGCCGCCATGCGCGTGGT
>PXAU01000357.1 GCA_003567075.1 Trueperaceae bacterium | reverse complement strand
CGACACGGTCGTCGGCCTCCACGGGCCGGGCGTAGGCCGAGCCGATTGGTGGTAGCTCCCGACAGCCGCGACGCGGTCCGCGCAGGCTACCGGCGGTACGTGCGCGGGAAGGTCGTCTTCATCCTGGTGGCGCTCGCCGTGCTGGTCGCGATGGTGCTCGTTGCGAGCACCACCGGAGCGATCGACATCGCCTTCGGCGACGTGCTCGGCGTGCTCCTGCAGGGCGATCGGAGCGGCCTCGGTCGGATCGTCTGGGACGTCAGGATGCCGCGCATCGTGGCGGCGATGCTGGCAGGGGCAGGCCTGTCGCTCGCCGGCACGGTCATGCAGTCGGTCCTGCGCAACCAGCTCGCCTCTCCCTACACGCTCGGCATCTCGAGCGCGGCAGCCTGCGGTGCCGCGTTCGCCATCGTCGTCCTGGCCGCGGGTACGAGCAGCTCGTCGTCGATCGTCATCACCGACCCTCGCATCGTCACCTTCAGCGCGTTCGGGTTCAGCATGCTCGCGACCGGGATCGTGCTCCTGCTGGCGCGACTGACCCGCATCTCGGCCGAGAGCATGGTGCTGGCCGGGATCGCGATCGGGTCGGTGTTCGCCGCGGGGCTCACCTTGATGCAGTACCTGGCCGACAGCGTGCAGCTCGCCACCATCGTCGCCTGGACGTTCGGCGACCTGGGTCGGGCCGACTGGCGCATGGTCGGGGTCATCGCCGTGGTGCTGCTGCCGACGTGGCTCCTGCTGGGCTCGTTCCGGTGGAGCCTGAACGCCCTGGATGCGGGCGAAGAGGTCGCCAAGGGGTTGGGAGTGAACGCCGAGCGCATCCGGGTCGTGAGCATGGTCGTCGCGTCGCTCCTGTCGGCGGTGATCGTCTCGGGTCTCGGGATCATCGCCTTCGTCGGGCTGCTCGGACCCCACATCGCCCGGCGCGTGATCGGCGGCGACCAACGCTTCCTGCTGATCGCCTCGCCGCTCGTCGGTGCGGTGGTGCTGCTGGCCGCGGACACCGTGGCGCGCTCGGTGCTCGCGCCGATGGTCCTGCCCGTGGGCGTCCTGACCTCGATGCTCGGCGGTCCGCTGTTCGTGTACCTCCTGCTGAGCCGGGCCGGTCGATGAAGCTCCGCGTCCAGGACGTCGAGTTCGGCTACACCAGCAGCCCGACGATCCGCGACGTGACGTTCGGCGTCGAGGCCGGCGACCTCCTCAGCATCGTGGGACCCAACGGCGTGGGGAAGACCACGCTGCTCAAGTGCCTCAACCGGATCCTGCAGCCGCGCCGCGGAGCCGTGCTGCTCGACGGTGACGACCTCACGACGATGGCCAGGACGGCGGTCGCGCGGCGTGTCGGCTACGTGGCGCAGCGCAGCGTCGCCTCGCGGATGACGGTGTACGACATGGTGCTGCTCGGTCGTATCCCCCGCATCGGCTGGGGCGTGGGCAGCGACGACCTCCGCGTGGCCGACGCCGTCATCGAGTTGCTGGGGCTCGGCGAGCTGGCGCTCCGGTACGCGGACGAGCTCAGCGGCGGTGAGTTGCAGCTCGTGCAGATCGCACGCGCCCTGGTCCAGGAGCCGCTCGTGATGCTGCTCGACGAGCCGACCAGCAACCTCGACATCAACAACCAGCATCGGCTCATGTCGACGATCCAGCAGGTGGTGCGCTCGAACGCCATCGCAGCGATCATGACCATCCACGACGTGAACCTGGCGATCCGTTACGCGAACAAGTTCATCCTGATGCGTGACGGTGCGGTGTTCGCCGCCGGCGGCCGCGAGGTGATCACCCCAGCGGCCATGCGCGCGGTCTTCTCGATCGAGGTGCACGTCGGTGAGGTGAGCGGCATCCCCTTCCTCGTGCCGCTCTAGGCCCGGTGCGGCCGGTTTGCGGCTGCAGCACGCCCGAGCCGCCGCCACCACCAGCGCCGGCGTCGGCTATCGTGATGTCGAGACGCACGTCTGGCCAGACCGTCAGGAGGAGGCTCCATGGCCACCATGGCCGTTCGGCTGCTCGGGGGGTTCAGGCTCGAGCATGCCGGCGTGCCGGTGGATCTTGGTTCGGCACGTGCGCAGGCGATCGTCACGTACCTGTTGCTGGAGCGCGGCAAGCCGTCGACCCGAGCGAACCTCGCGTACCTCATGTGGCCCGATACGGACGAGGCGCAGGCGCGGGCAAACCTGCGCAAGGTCTTGTACCAGGTGCGTCGAACGCTTCCCGAGGTGGAGCGGTTCATGGCGCTCGCTGGCCAGCACGTGTCGTGGCGGATGGAGGCGCCCTTCGAGTTGGACGTGCAGCGCTTCGATGAGGCCGTGGCGTGTGCTGGCGACGCGCCGTCGCCCGAGCGTGAGGCCGCGTGGCTGGCGGTGGCCGCCGAGGTCTATGCTGGCGACCTGCTTCCCGAGTCGTACGAGGCATGGCTGGAGCCGGAGCGTGGCAGGCTCCGTGATGCCTTCGCTCGGGCGCTGGACAGGCTGGCGGAGCTGCACGAGACGCTGCGTGACTATCCGAGCGCGCTGCGCTACGCGCAGAGGCTCGTGCGGCACGATCCCCTGGACGAGGCGTGCCACAGGCGCTTGATGCGTCTTCATGCGCTCTGCGGTCAGCGTGCGAAGGCCCTGCACGTGTTTCACGGCTGCGTCTCGGTGTTCCAGCGTGAGCTCGGCATCGATCCGTCAGCGGCGACGTTGGCGCTGTACGAGGAACTGCTCAGCGCCAGGCCTGGGCCGGGAGCGAGTGCGGCCGACCCGATCGGTGAGGGCTCCGTGCGGTTCGCCCCGAGCGCGCCGACGCTGGTTGGGAGGGAGCCGGAGATGGCATCGCTGCGGGGCGCGTGGCTGGCGACTCGTCAGGGCCACGCGTCCATGGTGGTGGTGCGCGGTGATGCCGGTATCGGGAAGACGCGCTTGGCGAAGGAGTTCGTGAGGAGCGTTCCGGCGCGTGAAGCGGGTGTCGTCTCGGTTCGGTGTCATGCCGCTGAAGGTGAACTCGCGTTGGCGCCGTTGACCGAGG
>PXAU01000301.1 GCA_003567075.1 Trueperaceae bacterium | reverse complement strand
TCCATCCGCCCGCTCGATCACCCGCGCCAGCGCCCGCAGCAGGTGCTCCGGGTGGGTGTGGTGCAGCTTGTGCCCGGCATCCGGCACAAGCATCAACTCCGCGTCCGGGACCGCCGCCACGAGATCGCGGCCGTCACGGTTCACGTCGAGCACCCGGTCGTCGCTACCGAACACGACCACCAGCGGGGTCTCGATGCTCGCGTAGTGCGGCGCGGCAGCCCGCACCGAGTCGTACATCACGGCCAGTTCGGCCGCGCTGGCGCTGAACTGGCTCGGCCGGGCATAGAGCGAGACGATCGTCTCGACGAAGCCGGCGGGTGGTTCGGCTGGCGCGAACGCCTCGCGGTAGATGCGCGCCGCCACCAACGGGGCCAGCGGCGTCACCAGCGTGTGCGTCAGCAGCGGGCCCACCACCGGCGCGTTCGGCAGCGCCAGCAGCCCGCCGCGCGGCGGCGCGTCGACGTACGCGGCTCCCGCCAGCGACACCGCGCCGATGGCGTCGTCAGGGTGGTCGATCAGGAAGCGCAGCATCACCGCGCCGCCATAGGAGTGCCCAACCAGGATCGGCTGCTCCACCCCGAGTGCGTGCAGCGCCTCGCGCAGCAAGCGCGCCTGCACGCGGAGGCTGAGGGGCTCGTCGGCGGGCCGCTCGCTGTAGCCGTAGCCGGGCCGGTCGAAGGCGATCACCTCGTAGTGCTCCGTCAACTGATCGAAGACCGAGAGCGTGAACTCCTGCAGGGTCCCGTCGCGACCGTGGAGCAGCACCACGGTCGGGCCGCTGCCGCGCCGCAGGTAGTGCAGGTCCACACCGCCCGCGCGCACGAACGAACCGACGGGCGGGTACGCGCGCTCCGTAACTGCCACCAGCACCCGCGTCGCCACCCAGCCGACGGCGAGCACCAGCCCGGCGCCGAGCACGAGCCCCCAGGCGACACGCTCCACGCGGCGCCGACGGCGCCGAACGCCTGGCTCGTGACTGCGCTCCATGGACCTCACCATCGCACGAGACGCCGGGTACACCGCTCCGGCTCCGATGCCCCGCCGCCCAACGTATCCTGGCCCTTGGCCTTCAGCGCTGGGGCGCCCAACCGGCCGCGACCGCGGACGGCGCCGCATGGAGCGACGCGCCACCGGCGCAACGAGAGGCCCATGGAGCGTGCACCGATGGCCACGATGCGCTACCCCGATCCTGCCTTCCTGGAGCAGACCGTCCAGCGGATGATCCGCGCACGCGCCGTGCACGGCGCGATCCTGCGCGTGGAGGACGGCCCCGGGAAGCTGCAGTGGGCGGGCGCCGCTGGGAACCTGCAGGCCGAGCAGCCGTACTTCATCGCCAGCGTCACGAAGATGTACGTCACGGTCGTGGTGCTGCGGTTGCGCGACGAGGGCCGCCTGGGCCTCGACGACCCGATGCACCGTCATCTGCCCGCCGACCTGATCCAGGGCCTGCACGTGCTGGACGGCGTCGACCGCACCGAGCAGATCACGATCCGGCACCTCATCTCGAACACCTCGGGCCTGACCGACTACTTCTTCGGCAAGGGCCCCGATGGGCGGCCGGCCAGCGACGCGCTCCTGGCGGGGCAGGACGAGGCCTGGCCGCTCGAGCGGATCGTCGAACGGGTGCGCACGCTCAAGCCCCGCTTCCTGCCGGGCCAACGGGGCAAGGTCCACTACTCCGACACCAACTACGAGTTGCTGGGGCGGATCATCGAGACGGTGACGGGCAAGCCCATCGCCGAGGTGTTCCAGACGATGATCTTCGATGAGATCGGGCTGCGGCAGACCTACGCCTTCAGCGACCCGGCCGACACCGCGCCGGCGCCGATGTACTACAAGGACAAGCCGCTGCACGTGCCGCGCTACATCGCCTCGGTGACGGCCGAGGGCGGGCTGGTCTCCACCGCGGCGGAGGTGATGGTCTTCGCCAAGGCCTTCTTCCAGGGCCGCTTCTTCCCGCCCGAGACGGTCGAGACGCTCAAGCAGTGGAACCGCATCTACTTCCCCGGGCAGTTCGATTACGGCATCGGCCTGGAGAAGCAGTGGGTCCCCTGGATCATGTCGCCGCTCGACCCGATCGGCGAGCTGCTCGGCTTCTGGGGGCAGTCCGGTGCCTTCGCCTTCCACAACCCCCGTCGCGACCTCTACTTCACCGGCACCGTCAACCAACTGAGCGGCATGGGGCACGGCGCGGCGGTGTCGGCGATGGTGCGCATCATGAAGGCGGTGCGGTGACGCGTCCCTGAAGCGCCGCTCAGCGGACTCCGGCCAGTCGTATCCGTAGCGCCTCGTCGAAGAACTCCAGCACCCTGAGCGTGTAGAGCGCTGGGTCGTCGTCGTAAGCCCGGGCGTGGCCCACACCCTCGAGCAGCCACACGCCGGCCCACGGCGCGGCCGCCGCCAACGCGTTCGCGTGCCCGACGGGCACGAGCCGGTCAGCGTGACCATGCACCAGCATCAGTGGACGCGGCTCCAGGAAGGCCACCTCGTCGACGGGGCGCACGTCCTGCAGGTCGAAGCCGTGCAGCACGCTGTGCGTGAAGCGCACCAGCGGCAACACCATCATCGGCAGGCCGCTGGCGGCGGGCCACTCCTGCTCGATGAGCGGCCACACGTCGGCGTACGCGGCGTCCGACCACACCGCACCCACGCGCGGGTCGAGCGCCGCGGCGTAGATGGCGCTGGCGCCGCCCATCGACACGCCCACGAGACCGACGTGACCGGGCCGCACACCGACCTCCTCGACCAGGTGATGGACGCCGGCGATCACGTCGAAGCGCTCCATGAAGCCGAAGGCGTAACGCCCGTCGTCCGAGGCGCCGTGCCCGCGCAGGTCGAGCATCAGCACGTTGAAGCCGGCCGCCTGCAGCTCGACCGCGAGGCGCACGAAGCCATCGCCCCAGGTGGTGCTCTTGCTGCCGTCCTTACCGTGTACCAGCACGACGCCGACGTCAGCGCCGGGCACGCCCAGCAGCCAGGCGGACAGGTCCACGCGGTCGTCGGCGGAGCGCAGCGTGAACGCCTCGAACGTGCCCCCCACGCTAGCTGGCGTCAGCGCCTCGTCGACGCTCCGAACGGGTCTCGTCACGCGCTCCGTGATCAAGGCGCCGAGCCCGAAGACCAACGCCGCGACGAGCACGATCGCCGCGAGCAGGGACCACAGCAGGCCCCGGCGCTCCGAGGCGCGCATCGTGCGCAGGCGAGTGGGCATGGCCCGATGCTACCGCCAGTACGCTGCCGGCGCGTGTCGCGAACCGCAGCGCAGCACACGGGGTGCGGGGAAGGCTCCGGTATACTCCCAGTTCCGAGGCGGCGACGGCCGCCCTGTCGAGGTGACCCAAGTGTCCGAAGGTAAGCCCATCCAGCTGACGGCGAAAGGGCTCGAGAAGCTCAAGGAGGAGTTGCGCTACCTCAAGGAGGACAAGCGCCAGGAGCTGACCGAGTACATGGGCGCAGCCCTGGCCGACGGCGACCTACGTGAGAACGCCGCTTACGACGAAGCGCGCATGCTGCAGAGCCAGAACGAGATGCGCATCGCCGACCTCGAAGAGGTGATCACCCGCGCCGTGGTGGTCGAGACCGCGAACGCGGCCGACGCGCCCGCCACGCTCGGTGCCAGCCTCCAGGTCGAGGACGAGGCGGGCGCCAAGCACGTGTTCCACCTGGTTGGTTCGCTCGAGGCGGACGTGCTCGAGAACCGCATCTCAGACGAGTCGCCCCTGGGCCAGCAACTGCTCGGCCGGCGCGCCGGCGACGAGGTGTCGCTCGGCTCGCGCCGCTTCCGGGTGGTCTCGATCCTGTTCGAGTAGGCCTGCCGCGCCCGAGTTCGCGCGCGGGCACCGTTCACTGACACACGGTGGCGCGCGCAGCGTCTTGGGGGACCGCTGCGCGCGCCGCATCTCGACCCGGCCGCCCGCTGGCGCACCGCGCCGGTGAGGAGGGGGTCAGTCGCCGGTGTAGGTCAGGAACACGAAGTCGTTCGCGGCCACGGCCGTGTGGCAGCTGACGCACATCTGGTGCATCTCCGTGCCGACGTCGGCCCACATGCCCGCGAACTCGCCGTCCTCGCCGCGCTCGAACATGCCGTACTGCCAATCGCCGTTGTCCGGATCGAAGCCGGCCACCTTGCGCATGGTGGTCACGACGAACACGCTCAGGTCATCGCCGATGCTGGCCTTGACCAGCTCCGAGCCCTCGGGGAAGGGGAAGCTGCGCGTCAGCGCGGCCTCACGGCCGACGTCGTTGACGAACACGTCCTTGACGGTGGGGTGGGCGCTCTCGATGAAGTTCGGTTGCGGGTTGAGGCGCGTCCAATCGAGGTAGGCGGGCAGGCCGTTGCCCATGCCCTGGGCGATCACCACGGTGAGCGTGAGCGCCACGAGCAGGACCGACCCGAGGACGAGCGAACGAACGGTACGATGCATGGACACCTCCAAGGAGAAGGGCGGCTCGACGGTCGAACGGTCGATGGAGCAGGATGCCCGGCCGGCCGACGGCTCGTCCGTACACCAGTTGACGCGCATGCCTCGCCGGCGCCCGGCGTCGCTCAGTGGAGCCGCAGGAACGGGGCCGGCACCCACCCCTCGACCGTCCGTCCGTCGGCCGAGCGGTAGCGCACCATGAAGAAGTCGATGACCGGGTTCGACTGCTTCAGCACCACCTCGACCTCAGCTCCGGCGGCGACCAGGCCCATCACCCTCGACCGCGCGAGGCTGTCGTAGAGGTACACCATAGCCTCGACCAGCACGCCCTCGATCTCGCCGTGCAGCGTGCCGGTGAAGCCACTGCCGAGCGGCTGCGGGACGTTGCACGTGTCCGTGTCAGGGAGGTCGTCGAAGGGGAAGGGGGGAACCGGGATCGGGGCGCCGGCCATCGGCAGCCCCAGCGTCTCGGCCTGGGCCTTCGGCGCTAGCGCCATGAGCGTGACGCTGGCAAGGAGCAAGGCGCATGCCGTGGTGGTCGCGAAGCGGATCATGCCCTACGGTGACCGAAACGATGCGCCCGTGTCGGTCGCGACCACGACCTTGACCGACCCGCCGCGGCTCGTGAAGGCGATGTGACGTCGTCGTCATCGGAGCTTCACGAGCCTGTTGGTATCGTGGGCGCGTGCTTCGCTGGACGCTCGCTGGGCTCGTGCTGGTAGTGCTGACGCTAGTGGCGTTGACGGCGCTGCCGGACCAGCGTGGTGAGGCGCCCGATGCCGGCATCCGCCTGTACGAGGCGCAGCTCACGCTCTACCCCGAGGCCGATCCCGACGCCGTCTGGACCTTCGTCGTGCCCGAGGCGCTGTATGACCCGCGCGCCGAGACGACCACCTTGTTCGACCTGCGCGACGGGGCGCGCAGCGAAGGGGGAGAGATCGACTTCACGTTGCAGGGCGCCGAGCTGATCATCGATCGCAACGACGATCTCCGTGGCGACCACCTCCTTGCCGTGCTGCAGGCCGACGGATTGGAGTTGGAGATGGAGGCCCGCGAGGGGCGCCAGGTCGTGATCGACCAGCGCGCCGGGCGCTTCGAGGTGCCGCGCGCCACGATCACGGGCGACGGGCTGGACGGGATCTACGAGGACATGCGCATCGCCTTCGACTTCACCGAGTTCGAGGCCGGCGGCCCCGGCACGGTCGGCTACGCCACCTTCGAGGCGGAGCGCGGCCGCGCCGACTGACCGGCCCCCGAGAGGACCCACCGTGAGCACGCTCGACACGCAGTTCGCTCCACGACGCCGCGCGCTCCTCGCCCGCGACCCCGTCCTGCCGACGTCAAGGCGTGCGCGGCGAGCGCCGGCCGGGCTCGCCCTCGCCGCGCTCGCACTCGCCGCGCTGGCGCTGTCGGCCGTGCCCGGCCTTGCGCTCGCGCAGGAGGCGGCAGCGGCCGACGAGGCGGGGTCCGACGAGGTCCTCGAGCGCCGGATCATCACCATCGACTCGTCGGGCGGTACCCAGAGCGGGAACCTGCGCTTCGGTCCCATCCGCTACGAACACCCTGACCCAGACGGCATCGTCGCCAACGTCTCGACGCTCACCATCCGTTCGCCGCTGGCGGAGCTGCGCGGTCCCGAGGACACCCTGCTGTCGCAGGCTCGAGGGCAACGCGAAGCCGATTTCGACGGCGGCGTGACGGTGAGCCGGGGCCGCTTGGTCGCGACCGGCGAGCGCCTTGCCTACAGCGAGGCTACCGGGCTGGGCGTGTTGCTGGGCGGCGCAACCGTCGTGATCGCGCCGGCGGAGGAGGGCGAGGACGAAGTGGTGATCACGGCCCAGCAGGTCACCTTCGACGTCGATACCGACATCAGCATCAGCGAAGGTCGCGTGCTGCTGGTGAACGCCAACCAGACCGCCGCCTCGGAGCGGCTGCTGTTCGAGGAGGCCCGTGACTTAGGCCAGCTCACCTCCGAGGATGGCCGCGCCGTCGTGACGCGCGCCGGCGACGATGGCGAGGTCATGACCATCGAAGCGGACGAGATCCGCGTGCTCACCGACCTGAAGGCGCTCTACGCCATCGGCGCGGTGGAGGTCATCGACGGCCCCATCACGAGCCGCGGCGAGGTCGTGTTCTACGACGACGACGACGAGGTCGCGGAGGTGATCGGTTCGCCGGCCGTGTCGGTCGACGAGGCCGCCGGCGTGCGGCTCGAGACCGACCGCATCCGCCAGGACGTCCGCTTCCGCTTCATCGAGGCGATCGACGCGACCGTGCCGACCAGTTACTCGGCCGAGCAGTTCGCGCTCACGGGGGAGTGAGCCCGCGGGTGCGACGCCGAGCGGCGTCCACCGGCTACCGAGCGGCCTCCGGCCTCGCGCTGCTGCTGCTGACGGCGCTGGTCGCGTCGGGTGGGCTGCCCACCCCGGCGAGCGCGCAGTCGGGCACCGCCACGCGGGTGACGGTCGAGCGCGGCGAGCGCACCATCACGGTGGTTCAGCGGGCCCTGGCGAGCGACGGCGCCCGCACCATCCTGAACAACCCGAACTGCGAGCCCAAGGTGCGCACGAACTTGTTCGTCGGACCCCCGCCCGGCTTCGTGGAAACCACCATCGAAGCGAGTCGCCTCACCTCGTCGATCGCCATCGTGCGCGTGCCGGACGGTGACGAGGACGAGACCATCGAACTGCTGCCCGGGCGAGCCAGCATCGATCGCCCGGGGTGCTTGGAGGCGATCGACGACGAGGATGCCGAGCCGGTGGTGCTCGAGCAGGGCCGGACGCTGGTCACGGGCTCACGTTTCTGGCTCGAGCAGGACACCGACATAGCGCGGATGGACGGGCCGGTCGCGCTCACGCGCCGCAGCGAGGACGGCGCCGTGACGCTCGAGGCGAGCGCCGATGCGTTGCTGCTCGACGTGAGCACCGAGGTCGCGACGCTCGCGGGCGGCGTCGTGGTGACGAGCGACGAGCGGGTGAGCCGCGCCGACCGCCTGGAGCTCGATGAAGCCGCCGGCGTTGCGTTGCTGACCGGCGACCCGGCGGTCAGCGTGCGAGGCGAGGAGGAGCTGCGCGGCCGCGAGCTGCGCTACGACCTCGAGACCGACGACGTGGTCGCCGTCGGAGCGGTTGGGGCACGTTTCGAGATCGACCTCGACTGAGCCGTCGACCGGGTCGGTGCCACGTGGCGGCTTCGATGCGGTTTGGCGTGAGCGGTCGCGCGCTCATGTCGCCACCGCGGCACACGACACGCCTACGGCACACGACACCGCCGCAACACGCCACGTTCCTGCGGCACGCGACACCGCCGCGGCACATGGCGCCGGGCCGTTCAGGCGTCGCTGCACCAACGCCGGCGCCGTGCGCCGCAGCACCCCCGCACCCGGTACGGGTGCATGGAGCCGCTCGAAGCTGGCCCCCGCCATCGCGCCCGGATCCCAGCCGCTGGGGAACGTCACCTGGAGCCACGCGACGCGCCCCGTACCGGCCTCGTCAGCGCCTCCGGCCTGCGCAGCGCCCGGTGCCCGTCGGCTTCCAGCCACTCGCGGGCCGAGGAGCACCACGTCTTCCTGCAACGCAAGCGCCAGCGCCTCGAGCCGCCGTAGCGCCGGTGGCCGGGCTCCGAGCAGGGTGTGGGCGCGACGCCGCAAGGCCGGTTCGGCGGCGTCCTCGCCGGCCGCATGGAGCCGCTCGAGCGCCGCCGCTTCATCGACCGCGCGAACGTCGCCCGGGTGTCGCTCGAGCGCGTCGAGCCGCGCCGCCAGCAGCGCCTTCCAGCGAGCGTCGGCGCGGAAGACGGTCGCCGGGCCTGGATCCAAGGAGGGCGGGACCGCTCGGGCGTCGCCGAGGCGGTGGAGGTCGGCGCGCACGCGGTACGGCGCCGTGACGGGGAAGGGGACGGCTGCGGGGGCGCTCAACGCTCCCGCTTGGGCATGTGCACCACCAGCACGCCGGCGCGTAGGTGGGCGCTCACGTGTTCGCGGTCGACCGGTTCGGGCAGGTGGATCGTGCGCTGGAAGGGCCCGTTGGGCCGTTCGCTGAAGATGCTCGTCACGCCGTCCTCGAGCGTTTCGCGCAAGCCGGCGACCAGCAACTCCTGCCCCTGCAAGGCCAGCTCGAGGTCGGCCTGGTCGACGCCCGGCACCTCCATGCGCAGCTGCAGGGCGTCGCCGAAGTCAAGCAGGTCTGCCTTCGGCGTGAGCGCGTCGACGGAGGCCTGGCGCGTGGCCAACGACTCGATCCGGTCGCGGATGGTGATCAGTTCCTCGAGGTCGGCAGCGGTGCCGAAGCGCTCGATGTCCATGCCTGCGAGTGTAGCATCGCCAGCGCTGGGTCACGTTACGCTGCATGCGTGCAGGACGCGCTCGCGCGAGTACCGGTGCTAGCCGCGCCGACCGCCGCCGGCAAGACGGCGGCGGTGCTTCGCTGGGCCGCGCGTTGGCCGCTCGAGGTGGTGTCGGCCGACGCCATGCAGGTCTACCGGGGCTTGGTCATCGGCACCGCCAGCCCGACCGCCGAGGAGCGTGCGGTCGTGCCGCACCACCTGGTGGCGACCGTCGCTCCGGAGGCGCCGTACAGCGTGGCAGACTACGTGCCGGCCGCCGAGGCGGCCATCGCCGACGTCCTCGCCCGCGACCGGGTGCCGCTCGTGGTGGGCGGCACCGGCTTCTACCTCCAGGCGCTTATCGACGGGTTGCCGACGGCCCCGCGAGCCGACCGGGCGCTGCAGGCCCGCATCGCGGCCGAGCTCGAGCGCGAAGGCGTGGAGCCGCTGCTGCGGGAGCTCGCGGCGGCCTCGCCGGCGGACGCGGCGCGCACGCAACGCAACCCGCGCCGGGTCGTTCGCGCCGTCGAGATCCTCCGGCGCGCCGGTCGGCCGCCCTCGGCCTTCCCGCCGCGCGCGCCGCGCTTCGCGTACGAGGTGGCGGTGGTGCTGCCACCGGCCGAGACGCTCGCGGCGCGCATCCGCTTCCGCACCCGCGCCATGGTGGCTGGGGGATGGCTGGACGAGGTCCGTGCGCTCGCCCCGGGCATGGGAGCGTGGGCCACCGCGCGTCAGGCGATCGGGTACGAGCCGCTGCGACGCGTTCTGGCAGGCGAGCTGCAGCTCGAGGACGCGCTGGCCGGCATCGAACAGGCGACGCTCCGCTACGCCAAGCGCCAGCGAACCTGGTTCCGCCACAGGCCGGTGGGTGCGCGCCGCTGGTACGGCACGATCGAGGAGCACGAGGCGGATCTGACCGCCTGGCTGGCGTCGGTGCTGCGCGGGGGCTGATCTGCTGCGCGGGCGCTGAGTCCTCGACACCGGGGTTGAGCCCTCGAGAACCGCGTCTGGAGCGGTGCGTCCGCGGCGGTCGCCTCCGTCAGGCGGCGTCGTGGCGCGTGCCGGCGTCTCCGTCGTCGCTGCCGCTGCGCTTGCGGCCGCCGAAGAAACCCTTGATGCGCTCGACCAGCGTCTCGCGGGCCTCGATCGCCTCGCCCGTCTCCGCGGCGTACTCCTCGAGCAGCGTGCGCGCCCGCTTGCCGAGGCGCTTGGGCGTCTCGACCACCACCGTCACGATGTGGTCACCGGTGCCCACCTGCCGCAACCTGGGCATGCCCTTGCCGCGCAACCGCACCTCGCTGCCGCTCTGCGTCCCGGGCACGATCTCGATCACCTCGGGCCCGTCGAGCGTCGGCACCTCGAAGCAACTGCCGAGCGCGGCTTGCGCGAAGCCGATGCGCAGTTCGCTGCGGATGTCGTCGCCGTCACGCTGCAGGTGCTCGTCGGGCAGCATCTCCACGTAGACGTAGAGGTCGCCGGTGGCGCCGCCGTCCACGCCGACGTTGCCTGCACGCGGGATGCGAAGGCGGTACCCGCCGTCGATGCCCTTGGGCAGGGGCACGTCGACCGTGTCCGTGGTCGGGCGCCGGCCCGCCCCTCGGCAGACGCTGCACGGCGTGACGATGACCTCGCCGACGCCGCGGCAACTGGGGCAGGTCTGGGTGGTGAGCACCGTGCCGAAGAACGACTGCGCCTGCGCGCGCACCTGACCTACACCGCCGCAGGTGTCGCAGCGTCGCTTGACCTCGCCACCGGGCTCGCTGCGCTCCCCATGACAGTGGTCGCAGGCGGCGAAGCGGTCGACCTCGACCTGCACCGTCTCGCCCTCGCGCGCTTGCTCCAAGGTGATCTCCGCGGTCACCTCGAGGTCCTCGCCGGCCATGCCCCGCTGCCGCGGACCGTGCCGGCCGGCCATGCCGCCGCCGAACACGGAGGCGAACACGTCGAAGATGTCGCCGGTGAACACCGCTTGCGCGTCGGCATCGCCGTAGCGGTCGTAGCGCGCGCGCTTCTCCTGGTCGGAGAGCACGGCGTAGGCCTCGTTGATCGCCTTGAAGCGCTCCTCGGCCTCGCCGTCGCCGTTGTTGCGGTCCGGGTGGTAGCGCAGCGCCAGTTTGCGGTACGCGCTCTTGATGGTCTTTGCGTCCGCGTCGCGGGGTACGCCGAGGGTGTCGTAGTGGTCTGGCACGGCCGACAGTATACGGGCCATGGGCGCCAGGACCGTGATGTGCGCTCAACGGACCTGCGTGCGCGGCGCGCAATCGGGTGATCGAACGCCGAGCACGCGGTTAGTGCCATGCCCTGCGGTCAGCGGCCGGGCCCTGCGGTCAGGCCCTGCGATCAGCGGCGCCGCAGCCCCTCGAGCCGCTTCGCGGCCTCGCCGGGGTCGATCTCACCGCGCTCGAGTTGCGAGAGCACCTCGTCGCGCAGGTCGCTTGGGTCCTCGGCGCTCTCGTAGCCGAGCGCCCGCAGCAGGTGCTCGAAGCGGAGCCGCACGGTGGGGTAGCTCACCCCCATCGCGCGCTCGACCTCCTTGAGGTTGCCGCGCACCTTGACGAACAGGCGCAGGAACTCGACGTGTTCGGCGGGCAGGAGGGCGAACTCGTTCGGTCGGAAGCGGCCCTCGATCGCTACGCCGCTCCCGGGCGCATGCAGGCGGGTGACCTCGAGCGGCTCGCCGGTCACGGGACAGTTCGTGGGCATGGGCAGGTGTGCCATGATGGTGTCTCCCAAAAAGCCAGTGGGTCGGACTCAGACTTGCGTGATCTCGATGCGGACGCGCTCGGCGCGGTCGACGACGTCGATCTGCACGAACGGTTCGCCTGACGGCAAGCGCAGCATGCCCTCGCCGTGACCGTCGAGCAGCGCCTCGAGCGCGGACCAGGGTGGGCCGACGGGGGGTTCGATGACGAAGCGGGCCTTGCGGCCGGGCCTGGCGAGTTCGTCGCGCCACGCCCGCGGCATCCACTGCCAGACGTACGCGAGCCAGGGAAGCGCGAGCAGTCCGAAGCGCAGCGTCTCCTCGAAGGGCCACAGCGGCGATCCCCAGCGCAGGCGCAAGTGGCCTACTTCGAGCCGCAGCAGCACGAAGCGCGGTCGAAGGTCGTCCCAGGCAGCGACCCAGAAGTCGGGATCGCCCCAGCGGGGAAGACGCATCACACGACCTCGATCAGGATCTTCGCCTTCTTGGCGCCGTGAGCCTCGTCATCGACGTCGATGTCGACCAAGGGTCCTTCGGGCACCTCGTCGCCCAGGCCCTGGATCAACTCGGCCAGGTCGATGCCTTGGGCCTCCAGTTCACGCCTGGCCTCGGGCGGGAGGAATCGGCTCGCGAAACGCGCCAGCCCGAGCGGGATGTTGACCCGGATCTTGGCCCGCTCCTTGCCACCGTCCTCGCCGTCCAGGGCGTCGATGGAGACACGGAAGACGCGCGCGGTGCCGCGCGGCTTCGGCGTGGGCGGTGCCGTGCCGGGCTGCGCCTCTCCGCCGAGTGCTGCCAGCAGCTTGGCCGCGTCGTCTGCAGAGATGGCGCCGCTGGCCAGCATGTCCAGGATCCGCTTGCGGCTGTCACCCTCGGCCATGTCACACCACCGCTTCCAGCGTCAGGCTGCCGGCGGCCAGCTTCAGCTCGAGCTCCGCCTGGCCAGCGCCGAGCGTCCCCTGGTACCGGTGACCGATCCCCTGGCTGTGGCGCTCGCCACCCAGGCAGGCGCCCTCGACGCGCAGGTCGCCGACCTTGACGCTGGCATTGACCCGAACGTCCGAGCCGGGCAACAGCGTCACGTCGAGATCGCCGGCCTTGGAGATCAGGCGCTGCCGACCCCAGCCGGGGCGGATGCGCGCGCTGAAGTCGCCGGCCTTCTTGTCGACGTCGACGTACTCGGCGCCGTCGATCACGAGGTCGCCGGCCAGCATCCGACCGCGGACGAAGCGCACGCCCTGGAGCTTGACGTCGCCGGCCTTGACGTCGAGTTCGACGCCGAGCTCGTCGGGGACCTCGACCTCGATGCGCTCGGGACTGTAGCTGCCCATGAACCACGAGCTGCCGTCGAGGCGGTAGCGGAGCCGCCAACCGTCACCCTCGGGCTGCAACGTGGCGCCGTCGACGGCCGTGCGCAACCGCGGTTCGGTCGATCCCGCCACCGGCGTCACGTGCAGATCGGCGACGAGCATCTCGATGACGAGCCAGCGCCGCACCGCGGCCTCGCTCGGCAGCGGCCCGATCGGGTCCGTGGGCGCCGCCGAGGGTTCCTGCGGCGATGCCTCGGGCGCCGTCGCCGCCTCAGGCGCCACCTCGTCCGGCGCCAACGCCGCCGCTTCCTCCGGCGCGGCTTCGACGCCGGACGCCGGGCTCGCTGGCTCCGCGGTCTCGGCGCCGCCGCGCAACACGTTGATCAGCCGCTCGGCTTCCTCGGCGGTGAGCCGGCCGTCGTCTCGGAGCGCCTCGATACGCTCCACGTCACGTGCGATGGG
>PXAU01000170.1 GCA_003567075.1 Trueperaceae bacterium | reverse complement strand
CGTGCCTGCCCTGCAGCGCAGCGATGTCGCCGAGGCCCTCGTGAAGCTCGCCAGCGACGGTGCGCCGCCAGCGTTCGAGGGCGGCGGTCGGCGCCAGCTCGGTGACCAACGCAAGAGCCCGGCGGTACGAGAACAGCGCCTCATCGTGCGCATAGAGGTTCCGTGCCGCCTCAGCCGCGCGCTGGTAGTGCGCGATCGCGCGCTCGGCGTAACCGCCGCGGTCGTAGTGGAACGCGATCCGGCCGTGCAGCCCTTCGCGCTCGCCGTCATCCATCGCCTCGAGCGCTTCGGCCGTGTATCGGTGCAGCAACCGCCGGCGCGTCAGGCTCAGCTCGCCGTAGGCCACCTCGCGCAGCTTGTCGTGGCTGAAGTCGTACTGACCGGCACCGAGCTCGCGCACGATGCGCCGACGCCAGAGCTCGTCGAGACTCCTGACCACGGCGCCTTCGTCTTGGCCGCTCACCTTCACGAGCAGGTCGAAATCGAACGCGCGCCCGATGACCGCCGCCATGCCCAGGAGCTCCGCACTGGGCGCGGTCACCTTGTCCAGCCGCGAGGCGATCACGGCGCGCAGCCTGCGGGGCAGCGCCATCACCGAGGCGTCCTGGCGTGCGGTCGCCGCCGTCGACGTGCTGAGCACGCCTTCACGCACCATCTCGACCACGAAGAGGGGGTTGCCCTCGGTCTCGTCGGCGACGGCGGCGAGCGCCGCGGGTTCGGGGTCGTGCTGGTACAGACTTCGGGCCAGGATCCTGGTCTCCTCGTGGGCCAGGGGGGCAAGCTCGATTCGCGTCACGAGCCCGTCCCGGTCGAGATCCTCGATGACGCCACGGAGCCGGGCGTTGGCGTCGACCTCGTGCGTTCGGGCCGTGGCGACCAGCATGAACCGAGCGCTCGAGCTGAAGCGCAGCAGGTAGTGGAGAAAGTCGAGGGTGTCGCCATCGCACCAGTGCACGTCGTCGATGACAGCGACCAGCGGCTGGGTCGCGAGCATGGCGTGGGCGAGGGCCTCGAAGAGCCGCTGTCGTTGCCACCCCTCGGTCAGGGCGCCACGGGAACGGGTCGCGTCGGGGTCGAGCTCGGGGAGGAGGCGGCCCACCTCCTGACGCCACACGGGTTCGAGCTCCCGCAGCGCGTTGCTGACGACTGGGGATCGCAAGAGCGAGATGGCCGGCGCGAAGGCGAGCGGATGCTCGGTGGCGAAGCAGTGCGTGGCGATGACCGCCGTCTCGCGCCTCGGGAGCGCTCGAGCGAAGTCCTCGACCAACCGCGTCTTGCCGATTCCCGAGTCACCGGTGACGAACACGAGCCCTGGCTTCCCGCCGTGCGCCTCGGACCAGGCCTCTTGCAGCTGGGCCAGCTCGCTGCGTCGACCGACCAGCGGCGCACCGGCGACCACGGCGGAATGCGCTTCAGACGCCGCGTTCGGCTCGGCCGTCGCGCCATCGGGCGCCAAGCGCAGCACCTGTTGGTAGAGCGCTGCGGTCTCGTCGCTGGGAGCGATCCGCAGCTCCTCCTGGAGGACCGAGGCGCAGCTGTGGTAGACGTGCAGCGCCTTCGCTCGCTCACCCGCGCGGGCGTGCAGTCGCATCAGCCGTCGGTAGCTGGCCTCCGCCAGGGGGTCGTGCTGCACGAGCCGCTGGGCGTAGCCGACCGCAGCGCGGTCGTCGCGCTGCAGCCAGAGCACGTCGAGGAGCCGCTCGAGGACGTGGCCGAAGCGCTGGCGAAGGCGTTCCCGCTCGGGCTCCAGCCAATCCTCGTACATCTCCGGCAAGAGGTCGCCGCGGTAGAGGTGGACGGCCGCCTCGAGATGCTCGCGCTCCACGTCCAGCTCGCCCAAGCCTTCGGCGAGCTGGACGCGCTCGATCGCCTCGTCGAAGCGTGCGACGTCGAGATCGAGCTCTGCCTCGGGGCGCAACCGGAGCACCGGCCCGTCTGCGGTGACGAGTCGCTCCCCCTCGGGCAGCGAGCGGCGGACCTGGTGGATCGTCTTGCGCAGGTTGGTCCGGGCTTGCGCCTCGTCCGACTCCGGCCACAGCGTGTAGGCGAGATGAGCACGAGGATGCGGGCGGTCGCGGTGCAGGAGGAGATAGGCGACGAGGACCCTGGCGCGCAGGGCATCAAGCTCCACGACGGCCCCGCCCCGTTCGATGCGGAGGCCGCCCAGCAGGCGGAAGAGAAGCGTCGCCACGGCATTCCCCCTTCCGATGGCCCGAGCCGTCACGACGATCGTGGCAATCATTGTGCCAGATGAAGCGATCCCATGTGGCCGGGGTGAAGGCAGCGATGACGAGCGCGCTCCAGGACGTGACTGAAGCGCGCTCGTCATCTCGGACGCAACTCGCGCGTCGGGTGCCGCGTCGGCTTCTAGGTCAACAGAGGGTGAGACCGTGCCAGCCGCCGTTGCCCGATGGGCACGCAGCGAGGGCACGGTCGAGCAGCGCTCTCGTCGTGCTGTCGAGCTGCTGCGTCATCGTTGCCGTGTCGTAGTAGATGCGACCGGAGCGGATGGCGTCGCCCTCGATCTCGAAGATGCCCAGGATGGGCACCGAAACGCGCTGACCGGTTGGCGCCATCCCCATCAACTCGCCGCTGTTCGTTCCGTTGAAGACGAACTCGAGCACGACGCGGCTGCCGTCCGCGAGTACGGTTCGCAGCTCGACGTGGGTGTCGGTGAAGGCGCCGCCGTACATCATGCCGAAGAACTCCGAGATCGCCTCACGGCCGCGGAAGGGCTCGGGTTCGGCCATGACCTGGTACTCCGCGTCCTCGGCGAAGTACGCGGTGTCGTGATCGACGATGAACTCCAGTATCACCGCGAGGCTGCCGGCCGAGGTGCCGGCTGTCGCCTCGGGCAGACCCTCGCTGGTCTGGGCGAGGGCGAACAGCGGCGCGATCGAGAGGCTCAGGACGAACGAGGCTACGGTTCGGACGGTTGGCAACAACGTTTGCATGTGCGTTCCTCCTTTCGGGCTCGACCCTAGGGAGGCGTGCGTTCCGAGAGCGTTCTCGG
>PXAU01000333.1 GCA_003567075.1 Trueperaceae bacterium | reverse complement strand
GCGCCCCACCGCGCGGCAGACTGCTGCTGGCCGTCGACGCTGGCGCGGTCATCGGTACGGCCTGCCTGCGCCCCGTCGACGAACGGACGGCGGAGGTCGAGCGCATGTACGTGCGCCCCACGAGTCGGCGCAAGGGCATCGGTCGCGGCCTGCTGGAGGGTCTGGTGGAGGGCGCGCGGGGATCGGGCTACGAGCGGCTGGTGCTCGACAGCCCACGGTGCATGCACGTAGCACACACACGTGACAGCCTCCTGACGAACGCTAGCCATAGTGCGGGTCGTCACGTTATCGTGTGCGGCATCGACGCACTACCTCGAGGAGGGGACAATGCGCAAGTTGATCGCCAGCCTACTGGCCGCTGTGGTCCTGAGTGGCGCCACGGCCAACGAGGTCATCGTGTACTCGCCGTTCTCCGACGAGTTCATGCAGGCCCTCGCGAGCCCGTTCACGCAGGAGACCGGCATCCGCGTGCTGAACATCGTCATCTCGACCGGCGAGTCGCAAAGCCGGCTGCGGGCGGAATCCGCGCGGCCGCAGGCCGACTTCTGGCTGTCGGTGCGCCCGGCCATCCTGGAGCAGGCGTTCGAGGAGGGTCTCATCGAGGCCTACACGCCTGAAGGCGCCGACGCCGTGCAGCCCGCCTTCCACTACGAGGAGGCGCACATCACGGCCATCGGCACGTACCCGCTGGTGTTCTTCTACAACACCCAGGCGATCGCCCGCGCCAACGTCCCTGCCCCAACGGGTGACTGGGACCAACTGCTCGACGAGGTCTACCGTGGGCAGATCGTGATGCCGCACCCGGCCACCTCCGGCACGGCGTACGCCGCGATCACCACGATGCTGCAGATCGCCATCCAGCGCGGCGACACCGAGGACGACGGCTGGGCGTACGTGGGCCAGTTGGCGCAGAACGTCGCACAGTTCACGCGTTCGGGCCGCGCGCCGCAGGCATTGGTCTCGCAAGGCGAGTACCCGCTCGGCATCGGCTTCTACGACGCCGTGTGGCAGCTGCAGCAGGAAGGCTTCCCGGTCGAGGTCGTGATCCCCGACCCGGTCTTCGCCGAGCCCTACGGCGGCGCGGTGGTGGCGGGCGCCCCGAACCCCGAGAACGGCCGCCTGTTCTTCGACTACCTGCTGAGCCCCACCGCCCAGGACGTCCTCGGGCAGTTCGGCAACTATCCCGTGATCGCCGGCGCGGCCGTGCCCGAGGGCGGCGTCGAGGTACCCTCGGAGCAGGTGATCGAGGTCAACTTCCGCTGGTCGGCCGAGAACCGCGCTCGGATCCTGGAGACGTTCCAGGACGTCACGCAGGCCGAGCCGCAGTAACGGAGCCCACAGCGGAGGGCGCGCGGTAAGCCCGCGACGCTGGCTTGCCAGCGCCCTCCGCTCTCGCACCATGGCGATCGCCACCTCCCGCGCCCCGCGGGCGCGCACCCGCCCACGCATCCTGCGCGAGCCGGTCATCACGGCCGCCTACGCGGCCGTCGCGCTGACGGTCGCGCTGCTGGTTCTTTACCCCACGTTCACCATCTTGGTCGAGAGCGTCCGCGACCCCGATGGCGGCATGACGCTGGCGCGCTACCACCGCTTCTTCACCAGCACCTATTTCCTGCACACGCTCTACAACACGCTGCTCGTCTCCGGCATCGCGACGTTGCTTTCGCTCGTGCTCGGCTTCGCCTTCGCCTACGCGGTCACCCGCACCGACTTGCCCCTCAAGGGCTTCTTCACGTCGGTGGTGCTGGTGCCGATGCTGCTGCCGGCCTTCCTGATCGCCTTCGCGCTCATCTTGCTGCTCGGCCGCAACGGCGTGATCAACCGCGTGCTCTACGACCTGGGCGCCTGGCTGGGTCTGGCCGACCCCAGCGCGCTGCAGTGGGTGATCTTCGGCTCGCACGGCGTCATCCTGGCGCAGACGCTGACCTTCTTCCCCATGGCCTTCCTGGTGTTCTCGGCCGCGCTGGCGTCGATCGACCCGCGCCTCGAGGAGGCAGCCGAGGACCTGGGCGCCAGCTACTGGTTCACCATGCGCCGCGTCACGCTGCCGCTCCTCGCACCCGCCGCGTTCAGCTCGGCCCTGCTGGTGTTCATGTTCAACGCGAGCGCCTTCGGCGCGCCCGCCGTGCTCGGCGGGGGCCGCCTGTTCTTCCCACAGGCGAGCATGCTGGCACCGGAAGCCATCATCCAGATCCTGGGCCTGTACGACTGGGGCATGGGCACCACCATCGCGGTGATCCTGGTGGTCCCGTCGCTGATCATCTTCGTGTTCGGCGAGTACTACTTGAAGAAGCGCTCCTACGTCACGGTCACGGGCACACCGACGGCGTTCACGCTACGGGCGGTGCCGCCGGCGTTCAAGTGGACGCTGTTCGCCGTCTGCATGCTGGTATCGCTCTTCATCATCAGCGTCGTCCTGGTGGTGGTCGCTGGTGCCGTCACCCGCACGTGGGGCGTGAACTACGAGCTCACCTGGCGGCACATGCAGACGGCGCTGACCGCCTCGCGCGCCTCGATCACCAACAGCCTGCTGCTCTCCGGTGGCGGCGCGGCGGCGGCGGCGGTGTTCGGTATCCTCAGCGCCTACCTCTTCACCCGCCGGCCCTTCCCCGGCGTGCGCGTGCTCGACTTCACCGCCATGCTCCCGTACGCGCTCCCCGGCGTGGTGATGGGCTTGGGCTTCGCCGTCGCGTTCGGCGGCCGCTGGGCCTGGATCGTGCTCACCGGCACCGCCGCGATCATCTTCCTCAACCACTTCATCCGGCGCATGCCGTTCGGGATCCGCAGCGGCTCGTCGGCCCTCAAGCAGATCGACCCGGTGATCGAGGAGGCCGCCGCCGACCTCGGCGCCAAGCCTGTCTACGCCTTCCGCCGCGTGGTGTTCCCGCTGCTGCGAGCCACCGTGCTGGGGGCGTTCGTGTTCGGCTTCATCAACATGATGACCGACATCACCGCGGTGATCTTCCTGGTGAGCCCGCGCTGGCGGCTGCTGTCCATCGACCTGTTCAACGCCATCG
>PXAU01000311.1 GCA_003567075.1 Trueperaceae bacterium | reverse complement strand
TCCTCAGCCCACATGGTCAGCTGGTCGTTCAGGATTTCAACCGTTGGGCCAGCAATGTAGCTCAAGCGGTCAACGCCTAATTCACCAGCTTTGGCGGGGGTGAAGGTGGCTAACTCTTGTTCCTCAGCTAACATACCGAGGTACAGGTTGTGCCAGGCACCCGTGCCCTGGGCGTAGTATGGCCACCAGAAGGTTACGCTTTGCTCAGCATCCTGGAAGTATACGTCTGACCAGGTCTCAATGATCAATGGATCAGTGGAGGCCACGCGGACGCCCTTGAAGGAAGCCATAAAGGAATTGAAACCTGGCAAAGCAGCCGGGTCAAAGATAGCGCTATCTTCCTTGGCTCGATCAAAGGTCAGGATCATGCCCATCAGGAAGTCACCCAATGAAATCGGGCTGCCGTCATGCCATTTGACCACATCAAACAGGTCTTCCTGGTAATACACACGGCTCATGCGGGCGGCGGTCACGTTCTCAGGAATGACAACTTCCTCGCCCTCTTCGGCCTCTTCGGCTGCAGCTTCTGCAGCGGCTATATCGGCAGCAAGTTTCTCACCAACGGTGATGAAGACCTGCTCTTCAGCATCCCAGTCCGCCCAAGCGTCCTCGGGAACGACGATCTCATCTTCAAAGCTCAGGTTGACCCAATCCAATGTCTGGAAGACGGGCAAACCTTCTTCAATCACAACATCAGCCGTGGTGAAGCGGTTCGGCAGCCATAAGCCAGTGAAGGGATCCGGGTAGTAAGCCATTTCAGATGTGGCACGGATCAAGGTCATATCGAAGATCCAGTTGGAGCCAGCAATCGGGTTCCAGGGCTCGGTCAAAATGCTGGGCATGGCAACCTGCAGGGAGCCGCCCAATTGACCTTCACGTTGGATGGTGAGTGCCCATAACCAACCGCCACCCACGTTACCGTACAGATCAGCAGCAGCTGAGATGTTTGTGAGTTTTGGTGTGAATGAAAGGTTGTCATATAACCACAGGCGAGCGCCGTCCTGTAAGGACAGTTCCAATGCCCGGGCCATCATTTCACCACGTTCTTCGAGGGTCCTGAAATCATTACGGCTCAGGCGGTCAGCCAATTCATAAAACTCTGGCTCGTTGACATAATTCTGCCACAGGGGGAATTGCAAACCCATATCGGTGTAGAAGAATGCAAAGTTGTCGCCCAGGTCTCGGGGGATAACGGTGGTGATCCAGCCGCCGGTGTAGATGTGCATTTCGCCATCGTTCGGGTCGCCGCTCAACCAAATCGGTGAAGCGTCGGCTGCGGCTTTGTAATCACGGAATGTCTGGAAGCCAATGTCTTCCAGCTGGTTGGCAACATAGTCACCAATTTCAAGGCGCTCATCCTCAATACGGATTAAGACCCTGATCTCAACGGGTTCACCATTGAAGGTCCATACGTCTTCCAGGGTTGCACCCAGGGCTTCCATTTCCTCAGCAATGATTTCACCAGCGAGGTCTTTGTCATAGGCATACTGCAATTCAATCGCGCGGATCTCAGCAGCAAACAGGGCTGCATCGCTCGAGGCGCTGTTGAAGGTGGTCCAACGGGGAACAGCCAGGCCGCCGGCAATTTCCTGAGCAAGGAAATCACGGTCAATCAGGTGGTTCATGGCTTCGCGGATTCTTGGAACGGCAAAGGGGTTCAAGCGACCATCTTCCCAGACTGGGCCGGTGGGGTTGAAGCTGAGCTCGTTATAGGAGCCGGAGGAGTTGTAGACATCGATGTTGGGGGCTGCTTCAACATTCGCAAGGATTTCGGGATCGCTCATTGACATGATGTAAATGTCGATTTCCTCAACCTCAAGCCGGGTGATGGCAGCGTCAGCGCTGGGCTCTTCGACGACAACAATCGTGTCGAACCAGCCGCCAGTGCGGTCGATTTCCTCTTCGGGAACATCAACGGGTACCTCGACGGGAACCTCGACCTCAACCGGAACCTCGACTTCGACCGTCTCAACAACCGTTTCAACAACGGTCTCGACGATCGTCTCTGGGTCCGGGGCCACTGCAGGTTCGCAAGCCGCCAAAACCATCGCCAGCGCCATTAAGACGCCAAGAAAAGCTAATAGTTTCTTTTGCATTTTTTTTCTCCTTCTTAACAAATAGAAATTTGTCAGAATTCTAGTGGATAAACTTGACAATTGGGTCTTGCTGATGTGGATTGTTTACAGGTGGTCACCACCTCCTTTTAAAGACTGCCCTAATATTAATCACATTTTAAATCAAGCATCAATAATCATACCTCATAAAGGCAATTATTGCACTTCTATAATCCAAAAATATAGCACACATCATTTTTTTCGTCAAGAATAGCAGGCACCCCACAGCCCTTATTTTGATCATCCTTTTCGATTAAAAACCATCCCTCCATGCAATAATCTTGGCAGATCTGTTAATCACGTTAAACATTATAACATGGTTCTTTAATAATATTGAGAATGTCCTGCAGAAATCGGGAAAACGGGTGAATTGTCCCACTCCGCTTCTCCGTCTCGCTTTGCTGCGGGAGTCTTCGACGCTTCGGGGAGGCTGTGCACTGAATGGTTGCGTAGGTAGTAGGCGATTGGGTATTAGGCAATTGGGTATTAGGAAGCAAGTGAATGGTGAATGGTGAATGGTGAATAGGGACCCGTCTCCCGTCTCCGGTCTCCTGTCATCTGTCTCCCGTCTTCTGTCTTCCGTCCATCAATCAGCTATCAGCTTTCTTTCGTAGAGTGCGGTCGGCTCTTGACCGCACCATCAACAAATAACAAATAACCCTGGGTTGATCAATGTTCTGACAACGGATAAGAAATAATGGCGGGTTCAAACCCAGAACCCGCCCTAGTGTGCCCAGCATGGATGTTGACTGGAGGGTGAAAGTCCCTTGCGGAGGTTGGTTGCACCAACCGCTAGCTGAAGGCAAGGGCATCGTTGCGAAGCGATGTCTGAAGGAAGTCGTAGGCAAAACTGCGACCTGAGGAACACGAACCTTATGAGGCTGTGAGGTTAGACGAGTTGGCTAGGAACAAC
>PXAU01000314.1 GCA_003567075.1 Trueperaceae bacterium | reverse complement strand
CGACGGCCAGCCGATGGACCTGGCTGCCTCGGCGCGCCGCAACTGGCCGCTGGTGTTCGGTTCGCTGGCGCAGATCCTGATCTTCATCCCGGTGATCGGTTGGATCCTGCTCCCGTTCGCGCTGATCGCCGGCGCCGTGTTCGTAATCATCGAGATCGTTCGGGTGCTGACGAACCCCGAAGGGAAGCGGCTGGGCGACGGCTACGCCGGCACCCGCGTCATCACCGCTGCGGAATGAAGACGGGCGCCGCCACCACGGGCGACTGCGGTAGCCTGCGGGGGTGAGCCTCCCCACGACCAGCCCCGCCGCCAGCAACTGGCGGCGGGTGCTGCTCGTGTTGGCCGTGGCGCAACTCCTGACCGCCATCGGCTTCTCCACCATCTTCCCGTTCCTGCCCCGCTACGTCGAGCACCTCGGCAGCGCCAGCGGCGCGCCCGTGCTGCTGCTGGTGACGCTGGTGTTCTCGGTGCAGGCGTTGGCCATGATGCTGGCCTCACCGGTGTGGGGCGCGCTCGGCGACCGCTTCGGACGCAAGCGGATGGTGGAGCGGGCCATGTACTCGGGCGCCATCACGATCCTGCTGATGGGCTTCGCGGGCTCGGCCGAGGAGCTGGTGGGGTTGCGTCTGCTGCAGGGGCTCACCACCGGCGTGATGGGCGCCAGCGCCTCGATGGTGGCGGCGGCCGCGCCGCGCGAGCGCATCGGCTACGCCATGGGGCTGATGCAGACGGCGCTGCTCTCGGGGGTGTCGGTGGGTCCCGTCATCGGCGGCTTCCTGGAGTACACGCTCGGGTACCGCGCCGCCTTCATGGTGACCGCCGGTCTGCTCTTGACCGGCGGGCTGATCGTGACCACGCTGGTGCGCGAGCACTTCGTGCCACCGGCGCCAAGCGCCGGCCGACGCGGGCTGGGCGGCTTCGCTCAGGCGCTCGGCGTGGTGCTCCGCACCCCGGTGGTGGCGCCGCTCTTCGTGGTGCGCTTCCTGGCCTGGACCGGCCGCAGCATGATCATCCCGTTCCTGCCGCTGCTGGTGGTGGCGTTGATGGCCGGCTCCGAACGCGCCGGGCTGGTCACCGGCCTGGCGATCGGCGCCTCCAGCGCCGCGGGTACGCTCACCAGCGTGCTGTTGGGGCGCTTGGGCGACCGCGTCGGCTTGCGCCGAGTGGCGCTCGTGTGCGCCGGCCTGACCAGCCTGGCCTACCTGCCGCTGGCCTTCATCACCTCGACCACCGCCCTGGTGCTGCTCTACGCGCTCACCGGCGCGACGATCGGCGGCGTACTGCCGACCCTGTCGGCGCTGCTGGCGCGGGTCACCGATCGGGCCTCGTCGGGCAAGGTCTACGGCCTCGACAACGCCGTCGGGGCGGGGGCGCGTGGCGTGTCGCCGATCATCGGCGGCGCAGTGGTCGCGCTGGTCGCCGGCGGCGCCGTCGAACCTGCGGCCCGCGCCTACGCCAGCGTGTTCCTGGCGGCGGCCGGCTGCTTCGCGCTCGCGCTGGTGATGGTCGCGTTGCTGGTGCCGGCGCGCATCGACGCCACAGCCGCCGCGGCCGGCCACAGCGCGGCCGCACCCGGCCAGCGCACGGCCGCCTCCGGCCGTGAGCGCAGCTGACGGTGTCGCGGCGCGTTGACCCGCCCCCCACACCGCGGTAGCGTCATCATGTCACCAGGGGTGCCAGGACCGGAGCGGCCACGCCGCCCCGATCACCCGGCTGAGAGCACACCCTCGAACCTGATCCCGGTCGTGCGGGCGGAGGAAGCGTGACGACGAGCGAGCCGCTCGCCCCTCCAGGAGCCCGCACCACAGGCGCCCAGTGACGGAGAGGCGAGACCAATGCCCACTCGAGCACGCCCGACGCGCCAGTTCCGCATGCACAGCGAAGGACCAAGCGGCGTCCACACGGCCGTAGCGGCCGCCGCCACACGGCGAGGCGCGACCACTGCCGCCGCGCTCGCCGGCCTCCTCCTGGCGGCCCTGCTTCTGGCCACCCAGCTGCTCGCCGGCGCGGCCCTGGCGAGAAGCGTCACCGTGCTGACGCACGACTCCTTCGCGATCAGCCGCGAGGTGATCGAGACCTTCACGGCCGAGACCGGGATCGAGGTGCGCTTCGTCGCCGGCGGCGATGCCGGCACCACCCTGAACCGAGCCATCCTCACGCGCGAACGGCCGATCGCCGACGTGCTCTTCGGCGTCGACGAGGGCCTGCTCCCGCGCGCGCTGGCGGTCGACCTGTTCGAGCCCTACCTGAGCCCACAACTCGACGCGGTCGACCCCGCCTACCGGCTCGAGGCGTTCGGCGACATGGTCACGCCGATCGACGCCGGTTTCGTGACCTTCAACCTCGACCGCGCCTGGTTCGAGGCCGACGGCCGAGACCTGCCTGCGTCGCTCGAGGACCTGGCCGACCCGGCCTACGCCGGCCTCACCGTCGTCATGGACCCCGCCACCAGCAGCCCTGGGCTGGCCTTCGTGCTGGGCACCATCGGCGTCTACGGCGAAGAGGGGTGGCTCGAGTACTGGGCGCGCCTGCGCGACAACGGCGTGGCGGTGCGCTCGGGCTGGACCGACGCCTACTACACCGCCTTCAGCCGCTACGGCGGCGACCGGCCGATCGTGCTCTCGTACGCCAGCAGCCCCGCTGCCGAGGTGCTCTTCTCCGACGACCCCGACGCCGAGGTCGCCCCGACGGCCAACCTGCGCTGCGAGGGCTGCAGCGTGCGCCAGATCGAGACCGCCGGCGTGCTCGCGGGCGCGGCCAACCCGGACGAGGCGCGCGCCTTCATCGACTTCATGCTCTCGCCGACCTTCCAGGCCGACGTGCCGCTGCAGATGTTCGTCTACCCGGTCCGCGCCGACACGCCGCTGCCGCCCACCTTCGAAGCCTTCGCCGAGGTGCCGGCCGCGTTCGAGTTGGCGCCCCTGCCCGAGGACGTATCAGCCGAGCGCGTCGAGCGCTGGCTCGATCAGTGGACCGAGGTGGTGCTGCGCGGGGGCGACCCCGCCGCCACCAGGTAACGCACGGCGG
>PXAU01000289.1 GCA_003567075.1 Trueperaceae bacterium | reverse complement strand
CTACGGGCACGATCTGTGTCTCCCCGGGCTGGGTCCTCTGACGAGCATATGGTGGCAGATCGCGTGGTGGTCGGGACCTCTGGCCCGGTGGGCGTGCCAGTCGACGCCGGCGCCCCCCGTGCGAGCCGGTAGTCGATGGTCGGTCCGACGACGTGCCGATGGGTCCGCACCGGCGCTGCCGCACTTCGGTAGAGTCCGGGCATGCCTCGCCTCTGCCCGCCCGGGAAGTTCCGTCGCGCGCTCGACCAGCTCGAAGAGGACTTCGAGGGTGGCCTCGAGGCGCTCGAGAGCCTCGCCAAGACGTACGCGAAGGATCCCGACGTGCGCTCCGCGCTCGGGATGGCCTACATGGACGACGATCGCCCGTACGAGGCCCTGCCGCATCTCGAGTGGGCCGAGCGCAAGGATCCCTCGCCCGCGGTGCAGGAGGCGCTCCTCACGACCTACCTGGCGCTCGACATGCCGCAGCATGCGCTGAAGCTGGCCGCGCGCAGTCCGCGGTTCGCTCGCGACCCGAGCGTCGAGGAGGCGCAGGATCGTGCTGACGTTGCCGCGGAGATCGGCTTGTCGGCCCAGGATCGCCTGGCGTTCGAGCGCGCTCGGGCGGGCCTGCTCCACGGCGACGGGAGCGCCGCGACCCCGTTGAAGCGCTTGCTGGAGAAGCACCCCGGGTATCAGCCGGCCCGCAACCTGCTCGTCACGAACACGCTCCTCCAAGGGGATATCGAGGCTTTCGCCGACGCCGCCAACGACGCCTTCGCCCACGCGCCCCATGACCCGCACGCGCTGCTCAACGAGGTCCGTGCGGCGTACTTTCGGGGCGGCCTCGACGCGGCCAGGAGCCTGCGGCCCCAGGCCGATGCGCTCGAGCCCGACGACGGCTGGGGTGGCGACCGGTACCTCGCGCGCGCCGGCGCCTACGCCCTGATGGACGACGCCGACGCCACCGAAGCGGCCCTCACGGCGTACCACGACTGGGTGCAGGCGACGGGCGATGCCGGGCAGCCCGAACTCGCCGACGCGATCGATGACCTGCTCGAGCGCCGCCGGCGCGACCCGCGTGCACCGCTGGTCGATCTGCGCGAGTTGGTCGTCGGCATGATCGGGCGTTGGAGGAGCGCGGGCGAAGAGCGGGTCTTGGAGAGCATCCAGGCGAGCCTGGCCAGCATGCCGGGCCTGCTGCGTGAGCTGCCGAACACGATCGGTTACCAGGTGCCGGGCCTGATCGACGTGCTGGGCACGCTTTTCCTGCACGACTTCGCGCCACCGCCGGCCAGGGGCAGATGGGCCGAGGTCTTCGAGCAGGTCGCACGGGATGGTCCGGGGACGCGCGCGGCGCGGCGCGCCTTGCTCTTGCTGCTGGCCGAGACTGGGCACGTCGACGAGGACGAGGTCTTCGCGGTCGACGATGCAGACGATGATGGCGATGGCGCTGACGACGGTGACGACGATGATGGCGATGGCGCGCGTGTGGAAGTTCGTCGTCTGGAGATCAGCGGTGAGCCCGTCCCTTCAGGCCTGCCGGCCGTGGACGAGGCGCGCATGACCACCGCGCTCGAGGATCTGCAGGCAGGCCGCACCGCGCAGGCGCTGGAGGCGCTGAGCGCGCTTCACGAACGTTACCCGGACTCGCTTCCGCTGACCTACAACCGCGCGTTAGCGGAGCGGCTGAGCGGTGGTGACGCCGCGCGCCGAGGACGCGAACGGCTGGAGCACCTGATCGACCGACACCCCGAGTACCTCTTCGCGCGAGCCGACCTGGCGCGCTCGGCGATCGACGCCGGCGACCTCGAGCGGGCAGTAGAGCTGCTCGCCTTGCCCGAGGGGAAGCGTCGCTTCCACGCCATGGAGTGGGCCGCGTTCGCCTCCGCCAGCGGAAGCCTGGCCGCGGCGCGCGGCGATCTCGACGCGGCGGAGCAGTTCCTGGACGGGATCGGTGAGATCCTCGGCACCGAAGCGGGGCCGTACCAGGCGCTCGAGGCCGACATCGAGCGCTTCGACCGCGAGCACGATACGGATGGGGACGTGCTCGACATGCACGAGGATGCGTTCGACGACGAGGACGAGGCCAGCGAGGATGACGCGTTCGACAGCGACGACGATGACGAAGACGAGTTCGACGGCGACGAGGACGGCGAGGATGGCGAGTACGAGGACGATGATGACGATGACGGCGCCGTGCTCGCCGAGGTCCCTGACGCGGACGAACTGGCCGCGATGCCGGCGCTCGAGGAGCGCTGGTGCGTCGCGCTGCGCCCAGCCGTGTTCATGATCGGTGAGGATCCCGAGCCCAACCTCACGTGGCTTGGAGCGGTCGCGACCGACGACGGCTTCATCCGTCTCGCCAACGTCGAGCTGGAGGCGTACGACCCGGATCGAGCCTTCGCGCTCCTCGCCCAGGCCTGCGCCGGCGGGATGGTGGCTGCCGAGCCGGGGCGACCCCGCCTCGTGTGCGTGGAGGACACGGGCTTGGCGGCCGAACTTGCCCAGCGCACGGCTCCGCTGGGCATCGAGGTGGTGCAGGGCGATATCGGGCCGGCGATGACCGCCCTGCACAACCTGGCCGAGGCGCTCGGGAGCGGTGCGCCGTCGTGGCTCGCCGACGCCGACGACGCGCACGTCGAAGCCTTCTTCGATGCCGTCGATGCGTTCTACGACGCAAGGCCCTGGCTCCGCTACGCGAGCGACAACTACGTGGCCTTCCGCGTGGGTGACGGGCCGTGGCGCTACGCCAACGTGATGGGCCAGGCGGGCGAGGAGTTCGGTCTCGCCGTGTTCGCGGGTTGGCGCGAAGCGCATGCCTTCGCCCAGGATGGGCGTGAGGGCCCAGACGAAGGCGTAGCGCGCCTGGAGGCGATCGGTTCGCTCGAGAGCTTCAGCCTCACCCCGCTGGCGGCGCTCTCACCCCTCGACGCAGGCTGCTACCTCATGGCCGAGACCGAGCCCGACGCCGATGGCAAGGTGCCTGCCTTGCTGCGGTTCGAGCCCGAGGGCCTGACCCTCCCTGAGCATGGCCCCGGCGTGTATGCGGTGCTCATCGCG
>PXAU01000082.1 GCA_003567075.1 Trueperaceae bacterium | reverse complement strand
TGGGCAGGTAGGCCAGGCGCACGGTGAGGAAGAACATCGCCTCGAGGTACGACACGGCGATGGTGGCGGCCAGCGACAGCCCGAACTGGCTGAAGAACTGCCCCACCACGCCCGGCAGGAAAGCGATCGGCAGGAACACCGCCAGTAGCGACAGCGTCGAGGTGAGCACCGCCGTGGCGACCTCACCGGCGCCGCGCAGCACCGCCGGTTTCAGCTCGAGCCCTTGGGCCCGGTAGCGGTCGATGTTCTCGGCGATGACGATGGAGTCGTCCACCACCAGCCCCACCGCCACCGTGACCGCGAGCAGGGTCACGACGTTGAAGGTGAAGCCGAGCAGCCCGAAGACCACGATCGCGCCGGTGATGGTGATGGGGATCGCCAGCACCACCGAGAAGGTGGAACCCAGGCGGCCGACGAAGAGCAGCACGATGAACGCCACCGCCAGGACTGCCAGCGCCGTCTCGCGCATGGTGTCGAAGACCGAGGTGGCGATGAAGACGGTGGTGTCGCCGATGATGGTGGCGGTGAAGCCCTCGGGCAAGTCGATGCCCTCCAGCGCGGCGCGCACGGCGCGGCCGGTGGCCACCGAGTTGGCGCCCGAGGTCTTGCGCACCTCCAGCAGCACGGTGGGTTCGGCGTCGAGCCGCACGAAGCGGGTGGCGTCCGCCACCGTGTCGCGCACCGTCGCGACGTCCTGCACGCGCACGCCGCGTGCCGGGTCGACGAAGGCCTCGGCCACGTCGGCGGGCTCGCGCTGCTGGGCGCGGACCGAGAGCAGCAGGCGCTCGGCGCCTACGTCGAGGCCGCCGGCGGGGAGCGTGATCGAGGCGGCGCGGATGGCCCCGGCGACCTGCGCGGGCGTCAGCCCGAGCGCCTGGAGCCGGGCCGGATCGAGCAGCACCTGCACCTCGCGCGAGACGGGCCCGATCGTGTTGACGGCCGCCCCCCCCAGCACCTGCTGCAGGCGCGTCTCGATGACGTCGCTGGCGAAGCGCTGCACGCGCTGCAGGTCCTCGCCGGGGGCCGAGAGCGCCACGGTCAGGATGGGTTCGTCGGCCGGGTCGAACTTCTGGATCACCGGCGTGCTGGCGTCGTCCGGTAACCTGGGCGCCACCTGGTCCACGCGCTGCTTCACGTCGATGGCGGCCTGATCGACGGAGACGTCGAACTCGAACTGCGCGATCACGAGCGAGAAGCCCTCGCCCGAGATCGACGACACGTCGGTGATGCCTGACAGCGTCGCGATCGCGTCCTCGATGGGTTCGCTGATCTGGCTGGCGGTCTCGGCTGAGCCAGCGCCCGGGTAGCTGGTGTTGACCGCCACGATGGGGAACTCGAACTCGGGCAGCAGGTCGACGCCCAAGCGGGTGCCGGCGCTGAGCCCGAAGAACACCACGGCCAGGAAGATGGCGATGGCGAAGACGTAGCGCTCGACGAAGAAGGCGATCAGCCGGTTCACGTCAGGACGCCCCGTTCACCTCGACCACGCGGATGCGCGTACCGTCGCGCACGTCGAGCGGCCGCGGCGCCACGACGGCGCTGCCCAGCGGCAGCGCGCCGTCCTCGATGCCCCGCACCACCGCCTGGTTGCCGCTCTCGGCCACCACCCGGACCTCGGTCCGCTGGGCGAAGGTGCCGTTCTCGCGTTGGTCGGCCTTGAACACGAAGGTGCGACCGGCTTCGGCGGTGAGCGCCGAGGAGGGCAGGATCGGCCCGGTGGCCAGCAGCACCTCGTAGCGGACCTCGGCCACGGCGCCGCTGGGGAGCCGCGGGGCGGCCGGGTCGAGGGTGGCGATGACGGTCGTCAGCCGCGCCTGCATGGCGCTGCGCTCGGTGCGGGTGACGGTGGCGGGGAGGCTGCTGCCGGCGTGCTCGACCACGACGCGGCCCGCCAGCTCGAGCGCGATCACGTCCTCGGGCGGGACGGAGAAGCTGGCGAGTTGCGCTTCGAGGCCCAGCAGTCGCGCCACCGGCGTGCCGGCGCCCACGAACTCGCCGATCTCGACGAGCAACTCGGCCACCTCCGCCGCGAACGGCGCGATGATCACGCTCTCCTGCAGCGCCGCGCGCGCCTGGCGGAGTTGCACCTGGGCCTGGCGTTCCTGCAGTTCGAGCAGGGCCAGGTCCTCCTCGTCGACGCGCTGCGCGCGCGCGAGCGCGTCGGCGGCCTGGAGTGCCGCGCTCTCGGCCTGATCGCGTTGGGCACGCAGCGCCTGCACCTCGGTGGCGGCCACGGCGCCCAGGTCGAGGAGCGCCTCGGCTTCCTCGAGCTGGCGCTGGGCGAGCGCCAGGTTGCCGTCGGCGGCGCGCTTGGCGGCCTGCGCCTGGGCGACGCCGTCGGCGGCTTGGGAGCGGGCGCGCTGCAGGTTCACCTGCGCCTGCGCCAGCGCCAACTCGGCGTTCTCGACCTGGCGCTGGAGCGCCTCGCTGTCGAGCCGCACCAGCGGCTGGCCCGCCTCGACCACGCCGCCTTCGCGCACCAGCAGCTCGACCACGCGACCGTTGGCCCCCGAGGCCACGCGGCTCTCGCGCGAGGGGCGCACGGTCACGGAGGCGCGCCGGGTGGCCCGCAGCTCGCCCTCGCGCAGTTCGATCACGCGCACGGCGCGTTCGGCTTCGGGTGCCGACGCGCTGGGCCCGGGACTGGCCGGCGTGGGACCTGCGCCCTCGGCGGCGTTGCGCGGCCCGCAGGCCGATACGGCCAGCAGAGCAAGCGCGGCCAGGACCAAGGCGGTCCGCGGACCGCGCGGTCGGCGCTGCCGGTCGAGAGGCCGGTGCGCGGTCATCCGGCGCCAGGTTCCGCCAGCGTGGGGTAGTTCAGAAGCCATGCCATCCTTCCAGCGGCAGGAGCGACGTGGCCTGCAGCTCCAGGGCCGCGGACACCAGCGCGTGCTCGGCCTGGACCGCGCGCAGCTCGGCCTGCAGGGTCTGCAGCCGCGCCTGCTCGAAGGCGAGCTCGCTGATGAGCCCCGCCTCGAGTCGGCGGCGCTCGATGGTTTCGCTCTCGTAGGCTTGCGCCAGCGCGTCCTGGGCGATGCTGTCGCCCTGCAG
>PXAU01000256.1 GCA_003567075.1 Trueperaceae bacterium | reverse complement strand
CGCCCACGTAGCCGGAGATGGCGCCCAGGATCACCCCGAACACGAGCGAGATGCCCGTGGCGATGAGCCCGACCAGCAGCGACACGCGCGCGCCCACGATCAGGCGCGAGAGCAGGTCGCGGCCCAGTTCGTCGGCGCCGAGGATGTAGCGGGTGTTGAACTCGCCATCGACCCACAGGCCCTGCGGCGCCGCGTAGCGCTCCCAGATGTCCTGCTGCAGCGGGTCCATCGGGGTGAACACGGGACCGATGGCAGCGATCACGACCAGCGCGAGGATGATGACCGAGCCGAACACGATGCTCTTGTTGCGCAGCGCCCGGCGCAGGGTCGGGTTCATGCGTCGGCGCGCCGGCGCGCCGACGGGGGGGGCAGCGGACGCACTAGCCATAGCGGATCCTCGGGTTGATGAGGCTGTAGGAGAGGTCGACCAGCAGGTTCACCAGCGCGAAGACGACCGCCAGCATGAGCACGCTGCCCTGCACCACGGGGAAGTCGCGCTGGCTGATGGCGCTCACGATCAGGCGGCCGACGCCCGGCCAGGCGAACACGACCTCGATCACGATGGCGCCGCCGAGCAGCGCCCCGAACTGCACGCCCACCACCGTGATCACCGGCAGCAGCGCGTTCTTGAGCGCGTGGCCGTACACCCCCTTGACCGGCCGTAGCCCTTTCGCGCGGGCGGTACGGACATAGTCGCGGTTCAGCACCTCGAGCAGGCTCGAGCGCGTCAGGCGGGTGATCAGCGCCATGATCGAGGTGCCCAGCGCCAGCGCCGGCAGGAGCACGTAGCGGAAGTGGTCCCAGAACACCACGAAGTCGAGTCGCGTCACGATCGCCCACAGGGCGTCGGGGAAGCTCGGCCCGCGCGAACCGATCGGCAGCCAGGCGACGTGCAGGGCGATCTGCGACAACAGGATCAGCCCGACCCAGAAGTTGGGCGCGGCGACGCCGACGAGCGCAGCGAACATGGAGCCGAAGTCGATCCAGGAGTTGCGCCGCACGGCCGAGAGCACCCCGAGCGGGATACCGACTCCGATCGCGAGCACCAGCGACCACACCGCCATCTCGATGGTGGCGGGCATGCGCTCCATGATGAGCAGCGTCACCGGCAGCTGGCTGCGGATGCCGGTGCCGAGGTCACCCCGCAGCGCGTTGCCGAGCCAGATGAAGTACTGCACCGGCAGCGGCCGGTCGAAGCCGTAGATGCGGTTGAGCCGCTCGACGTCGGCCTCGGTGGCGTCCTCGCCGAGCATGATCCGCACCGGATCACCGGGTGCCAAGTGCACCAGCATGAACACGATGATCGAGACGCCCAGCAGGATGAACACCAGCGAGAACAGGCGTCGCACGATGTACTTCAGCATCGCGACCTCACACCTTCACGGTACACGCCGGCAACCTACCGCACCAGCGTCAGGCTGGCTTGCGGGGTGGACAGGAAGCGGGCGCCGTCGGCGGTGACGACCACGTCCTGCTCCGGCCCGATCGGGTGGCCGTCGACGTCCGTGACGCCGTGCACCACCGGCTCGATGGTATAGACCTCGCCCTCGACGAGCGCGCCCAGGCCGCGGTCGCCGTAGCGTTCGCCCAACGGCGCGAGCGTGGTACCGCCGTCGTGCACGGTGCGGCCGATCTGGTGACCGAGCGCATGGGTGTACGGCTCCACGCCGAACTGCTCCAGGGTGGCGCGGGCCACCGCGTCGACCTCGTGCCCGCGCACGCCTGGGCGCATCGCCGCCACCGAGCGGTGCACGGCGGTCATGGCGGCGTCGAAGCGATGCTGCACCTCGGGCGGCGGCGCCTCCTCCCCCTGCCGCAGCACGTAGTACGTGTGCATCACGTCGCTGGTGTAACCCTCGACGAAGACGCCCATGTCGATCACGACGGTGTCGCCCGGGGTGATGGGCGCCTCGCCCGCGGTGCGATGCCCGAGGCCGGCCCGGCCCGTCATGACCGCTGCGCCGTCGCTGAACGAGTGCGTCACGCCCAGCTCGCGTTGGCGCCGCTTCAGGAACTCCGCCACGTCGCGCTCCGTCATGCCGCTGCGCATGAAGCGTCCGGCCTCGGCGTGCAGCTGCTGCGTGATCTCGACGGCGCGCGTCAGGCGACGCAGCTCCTCGGGCGTCTTGCGGGCACGCAAGGGCTCGAGCACGGGCGCCGACGACGACGCCCGGCGGCCGATGGTGTCGTCGCCGAGGATCTGCTCGAGCTTGCGCAGCAGGCCCAGCGTGAGGCCGTCGACGAGGTAGTCGTCCACGTGCTGGTTGAGCGCGTACGAGCTCGGCGAGAGCCGGGTGATGACGTCCCGCAGGTGCTGCGGCAGGCCCTCGCGGCCGTACGCGATCACCTCGCCGAACACGCCCGGCGCCTCGATCGCCATCCGGTCGTAGTCGGCGACGACGGCGATCTTGTCGCCGGCGCGGGTGAAGACGAAGGCGGAGAGGCCCACCATCGCCTCGCCCGTGAAGAGCAGCGTCGAGCGGTCGCTGCCCTCGCGGCAGAACACGATCCAGGCATCGGCCGGCAGCGTCGGTAGCAGGGCATCGAGCTGCGCGTGCTTCTCGCGCATCAGGGTCAGGTCTCGCTCGTTCACGTCGCTCTCCTGGGGTGGTGCGCTCGTGGAGGTGCGCAGGACCGCTGCGAACCCCGACGGCACCGGGCGTTGCCGCCGGTCGCGGCAGAGGGCCGCGGCGGCGCAAGTTCACCCAGCCTACCGCATACGTGCCCGCCGCCCCCGGGCCCACGACCTCACACGCCGGTCCTCGCGACCTGCTACCATGCCGGCACCGTGAAACTGCTGCTGACCATCGTGCAAGACGCGGACGTCGGCAAGCTCGAGCAAGCCTTGCGCGAGCACGGCCACCAGTCGACCAAGCTGGCCTCCACCGGCGGGTTCCTGCGTGAGGGGAACACCACCTTGCTGATCGGCGTCGAGGACCGCGAGGTCTCCAGCGTGAAGGAGATCATCCACGCGAACTGCCGCGAGCGCACCAAGGTCGTGACGGCGGGCTCGCCGCTGCATGCGGTCGAGGGGGCCTTCGCCAGCCAACCGAT
>PXAU01000316.1 GCA_003567075.1 Trueperaceae bacterium | reverse complement strand
CGAACGGCGTCGAGGGTCTGATGCACGTCTCCAACCTCGACGACGACTACTACCTCTTCCTGGAGGACCAGCTCATGCTGATGGGCAAGCACACCCGTGCCCGCTACCGCATGGGCGACCGGGTGGAGGTGAAGATCCTCGCCAGCACCCCGGTCAACCGGCAGATCGACCTGCTCCCGGCCCACCTGGAGTTGCCCGAGCCCGATGCCGAGGACGCTGCTGACGAGGTCGACGCGACGCGCGGTGAAGAGCCGTCGGTAGGGGCCAAACGCAAGCATGCCGCCAAGGGTGCGGCCGGCCGGTCGTCGCGTCGGTCCGCGGCAGGTGCACGGGGCAGCGCTCCCACGCCCAGCAGCCTCAAGAGCCCTGTGCGGGCCTCGGCGTCGTCGAAGACGGCATTCCAAGGCCCCGAGGCCGAGCCGGAGAAGGCCGAGACGCGGCGGACGGCCTCGAAGCGCTCGAAGCGAGCCGCAACGAAGGAGGCGCCGGCGGCGACCAAGAAGGGTGCCAAGAGCCGCATCGCGACGCCTGACCCGGCCACGGCGGCCGTACCGACGACGAAGACCCGGGCGCCGGCAGCGACCCTGCCGACGCGCGCTGCGGAGCGGGCTGGTGGACAGAAGCGCCGCCGGCGCAAGCTTGTGTTCGGGTGAGGGCGGAGCGATGGTCGCGTCGACACCCCTCCAGCTTCGTTCTGCTACGATGGCGCGAATGTTGTCAGCGCTTACGGTCGCGGTACAGCATCTGGTACCCGGCGCTCAGCGCCCGCCGACCGTGAGGGCGAACCGTGCGACCAGGGAGCGAGGGACATGATGGCCCAGGAGTTCCGGTACCCACTCACGCGCATATGCTTGCGAAGCGGCACCCTGACGCTCCCGATGGCGTTGCTGGAGGTCTTCCAGGAAGACGGCGACGTGAGCGTTCATGACACCGTCCGTGGGACCGAGCTGGTGGTCCGGGTCGATGGTCGCGAGGTGGGCGGGCTCGAGAGCTACCTCGAAGCACATGCGCTCGAGGTGAACGACGCGATCGTGGTCAAGGTCCTCGACGACGGCGGTATCGGCTTCACCGCCGAGAAGCGCGCGCGGAGGCCGGACTACCGGCGCCCGGAGGTGCTCGGGCGTCTGCTCGACGAGGTGATCGAAGCCGGCGTTCCCATGACCGAGGGGGAGATCCGTGCGCTGCATCCCGACCTCCCGAGCGGCTTCCCGCTGCGCGAAGCGTTGGAGGGTGAATCGCGCTTGACGCTGCATCAGGGCCGTTGGCGTTCGACCCTGGCGCTAGAGGAGGAGCAGCGGGCCGCCGAGCGGCTCGCCGAGCAGCGCCGTGCCGAAGCGGAGCGGCGCGCCGAGGCGGCGGTCAAGGCGGCCGAGGAGCGCGAGGCGGTACGGCGAGAGAGCGAACGCCGCGCAGCCGAGGAGCGCGAGGCCGAGCGGCGCGCCGCGGAACGGCACGAAGCTGAGCGGCGACGCGAGGCCGCTCGGGCGTCGCAGCGCGAAGCTGCGGAACGCCAGGCCAGTGAGCGCGCGTCAGCCAAGCGTGACGCAGCCGAACGGACGGCTGCGCAGGGGAGCCAGCAGGAGCGGAGCGAGCAGGGACGTAGGGAGCCGATGGCAGCCGCTGCAGCTGATGCGGCGGCGGCTGACGCGGCGGCGACCGAGGCCGCATCCGAGGGTGCGGATGCGGAACGCCGCGCCGTCGAGCGCGCCAGCCGCGAGAGGCTCGCGGAACACGCGGAGGAGGACGCTCGCGCGATCGCCCGACGTGAACGCGAGGCGCGGGCGGATGCCCGTGCGGCCGAGCGCGGGGCGGCAGGCGAGGCCGACGACGACACCGAACGCTTCGATTGGAACGAGCCCGTCGCACGCGGCTTTCGTTTCCCCTGGCAACGCGGCAAGTCGAAGAGTGCCAAGACGGAAGGTGCCCGTGAGGCGGGTGCGCGCAAGGAACGAGACAAGGACAGGGACGGGGACAGGAACGGCGACAAGAACAAGGACCCCTTCCGGCTCGACCGGCTGGGTGAGGCACGTCCATCTACCACGCGAGCGAGCGTCGTGCCGGCACCGAGGCCGGGCTTGTTCCCAGGCGATACGGCGCTCAACAGCGCCTCCATGCCCCCGGGCGACCCCAAGAAGTCGAAACGCGCCCGCGAGGCCTTCGCCGGCCTCGGGTACCGCATCGAGGGGCTCGCGCACGGCCAGTTGATGCTGCACGCGGACCTCGGTCGGCGCCAGTACCGGGTGCTGCTCCACGTGCTGCCCGACGGTGAGCGCCTCGACTGGGCGGCCTTGCTGGCCCGGCGGCGCGACTCCGGTGCCGTGTACCTGGCGGTGCTCGGCGACCACCGCGACCTGCATCGCCTGACCGCTCCGGCCGACCTGGCGCGCGCGACGTTGTGGTCGTGGGCCGGGTTGGAGCGCGTACTGGAACTCTCGAAGACCGTGATGCTCGGTCCCGTCGACCTCGAGCCGCACTTCGAGCGGGACGGCGTGTTCGAGTACGGCCTCGAGCGCTTCGAACGCACCATCGCCAAGCGCGTCCAGGAGCGGGGCGTCGTGTCGGCGGTCCTGACGAGGTTGGCTGGCTTGCGGGCGCCGACCGTGTTCCTCGTCGACGACATCGTCGGCGAACCAGACGTGCCGCGCGACCAGATCGTGCGCGTGCTGGAGCGCCTGGCCGAAGCGCCGTTCCACCTGATCAGCAAGGTCGACAGCGGTGAGTTCTGCTTGCGCTACCGCGTTCAAGACGCACTCGAACAGGTCGCCGACTACGCCCCCTCGCTGCGGGCGCGTCTCCCGGAACGCCAGCGCGAGCGTGTTCGTGGTTTCGACGACGATGGCCTCGCGGCGGCCTTCGACCCGATCGCGGGCGACGAGGTCGATCTCGCCGACGTGCCGGTACCAGCGCCGTCACCGGCGCCGCCGCAGCCGATGCCGTCCCCCGAGCGCCTCGCCCAGGCCACCGCCAGCGGCGGCCTCCGGGTGGTGCGCGAGGAGCGCGGCGCGCCTGGTGGCGCTGCTGATGCCAGCGGTGCCGCAACGGGTGCGACCGGGGCCAGCGGCGCTGGCACGAGCGCGGACGCGACCAGCGAGGCGATGGCGAAGAACGCCGCTACCAACCGCGCCGGCGACCACGCGCCGGAGAGCGACGCCTCCTCGCACGGGACGACGTCTCGACGCGGTCAGGACGCCCTGTTCGGTGAGGGCTTCGGTGGTGGCGGGTTCGGGGAGGAACCCGTCGACGAGGTCGACGTGTCCGAGGTGATCAAGCCGAAGACGCGCGGCCGCAAGCGCGGCTGAAGCGACGCGACGCGACGCGACTCGACGCGACGTCGCCGGCTGCGACTCAGCCGGCGACGACGTTGGCCGCGGGCTGCGGGTGCAGGTCCTGCAGTGCGTGGACCGTGATGGGCGTCGTCCGGAGTCGCCGGAGCGCTTCGAGCGACCAGCGGGCCGCAGCCCGAGTCGTCAGGTACGGTACGCCCTCGTCGAGCGCGCGTCGCAGCGCCGGTGTCGCTGCGACGTCCACCAGCAGGGCGTCGTCGGCGATCTCGTCGAGGTCGTTGGGGAGGCCGCACACGACCTCGAAACCCAGGGCTTCGTAGCCGGCCGGGAGCGCCTCGCCCTCGTCGAAGCCGATGCAGCGGACCCGTCCGACGCGCGGCAGCGTCAGGTTCGCGCCCGCGAGCGCCTTGCCGTAGGCCAGGTACGGGTCGGGATCGATCCCCATCGACTCGCCGGTAGAGCGCATCTCGGGCCCCAGCAGCGGTAGGACGTCGCTGAACTTACCGAACGGGAGCACCACTTCCTTGGCGCTGTACACGCGCGGCTCGGGCGCGTGGCTGAAGCCGATGTCGCGCAAGCTGCGTCCGGCCGCCACCAGGGCGGCGTACTTGGCCAGCGGGTGCCCGATCGCCTTGGACAGGTAGGGGATGGTGCGGCTGGCGCGAGGGTTGGCCTCGATCACCAGCACCTCGCCGTCCTTGATGACGTACTGCACGTTGATCAGGCCGCGCACGCCGATCGCCTCGGCCAGCTTGACGGTGTACTCGCGGATGCGCGCTTGGACGGCCTCGGAGAGCGTCACGGGCGGCACGATGCAGGCTGAGTCGCCGGAGTGGATGCCGGCCTCCTCCACGTGCTCCATGATCCCCGCCACCACGGTGGTCGCACCGTCGCTGATGGCATCGACGTCGACCTCGACCGCGCCCTCGACGTAGTCGTCGACCAGGATGCTGGGTGCCCCCTCGAGCTCGGCGTACACGACGTCCAGGTAGGCGCGCAGACCAGCGTCGTCGTGGACGACCTGCATCGCGCGCCCGCCGAGCACGTACGAGGGCCGGACCATCACCGGGTAGCCGATCGCGTTCGCCAGCCGTTCGGCCTCGGCAGCGTCCTGGGCGACGCCGCCGGCCGGTTGCGGGATGCCGAGACGTTCGCACAACGCGTGGAAGGCGTCGCGGTCCTCGGCCTCGTGGATGGCCGCGGCCGAGGTGCCCCACACGGGGACGCCGGCCGCCTCGAGCCCGCGCGCGAGCTTGAGCGGCGTCTGGCCACCGAGCTGGACGATGACGCCCTTCGGGCGCTCGTGCTCGACGATGTTGAGGACGTCCTCGAGCGTGAGCGGCTCGAAGTACAGGCGATCGGCGGTGTCGTAGTCGGTCGAGACGGTCTCGGGGTTGCTGTTGACCATGATGGTCTCGAAGCCGGCCTCGCGCAGCGCCCACACGGCGTGGACGGTGGCGTAGTCGAACTCGACGCCCTGCCCGATGCGGTTGGGCCCCGAGCCGAGGATGACGACCTTGTCGCGCGACGACGGTGTCACCTCGTCCTCCCACTCGTACGTCGAGTAGTGGTACGGGGTGTAGGCCTCGAACTCGGCCGCGCAGGTGTCCACCGTCTTGTACACCGGCGCCTGGCCCTGCGCCAGCCGCAGGCGCCGCATCGTCGCCGGTTCGCGGCCCGTGAGCTGCGCCACGTCGCCATCGGCGAAGCCCAGGCGCTTGATCTCGCGCCAGGTCTCCCAGTCCCAGACTTCGGGCTCGCCCAGGCCGCGGATCTCGACCTCGGCGTCGATGATCTCCTTGCACTGGGCCAAGAACCACGGGTCGATGCCCGTGCGCTCGTGCAGCAGATGGAGCGAGCGTCCACGGCGCAGCAGCTCGATCACGGCCGGCAGGCGCCGCGGGTTGGGGTACAGCCGCGCCTCGAGCGCTTCGGTGGTGAGGTGCGCGGTGGCGCTGCGCACGTCGAGCTCGAGCGAGCGCAGCGCCTTCTGGAGCGACTCCTTGAAGGTGCGCCCGATCGCCATGACCTCGCCCACGGAACGCATCTGCGTCCCCAGCTCGTCGCTCGTGCCAGGGAACTTCTCGAAGGCGAAGCGCGGGATCTTCGTGACCACGTAGTCGATGGTCGGTTCGAAGGCGGCCTTCGTCTCCTTGGTGATGTCGTTGGGGAGTTCGTCGAGGTGGTAGCCCACCGCAAGCAGCGCTGCGATCTTGGCGATCGGGTAGCCCGTCGCCTTCGAGGCCAGGGCCGAGCTGCGCGACACCCGTGGGTTCATCTCGATCACCATCACCTGCCCGTCGTCAGGGTTGACGGCGAACTGGATGTTCGATCCACCGGTGTCGACGCCGATCTCGCGGATGATGTCGATGGAGGCGTCGCGCAGCTGCTGGTACTCCTTGTCCGAGAGCGTCTGCGCCGGCGCCACGGTGATGCTGTCGCCGGTGTGGACGCCCATCGGGTCGACGTTCTCGATGGAGCAGATGATGACGACGGTGTCGTTGTTGTCGCGCATCACCTCGAGCTCGTACTCCTTCCAGCCGAGCACCGATTGCTCGACCAGCACGGTGTGGACCGGTGAGAGGTGGAGCCCGTGACGCACGATGCGGCGGAAGGCGGCCTCGTCGACGGCGATGCCGCCGCCGGTGCCGCCGAGGGTGAACGACGGTCGGATGATGGCGGGATAGCCGATCTCGCTGACGAAGGCAAGCGCCTCGTCGAGGCTGCCCACCATGCGGCCTGAGGGCGTCGCCAGCCCGATGTCGGCCATCGCCTGCTGGAAGCGCTGGCGGTCCTCGCCCTTCTCGATGGCGTCGTAGTTGGCCCCGATGAGCTCCACCCCGTGACGCTCCAGGATCCCTCGTTCGAACAGGACCTTGGCCAGGTTCAACGCGGTCTGCCCACCCAACGTCGGCAGCAGCGCATCGGGGCGCTCGACCTTGATGATGTGCTCGACGGTCTCGGGCGTCAGCGGCTCGACGTAGGTGCGGTCCGCCACCTCGGGGTCGGTCATGATCGTGGCCGGGTTGGCGTTCACGAGCACCACGCGGTAACCCGCCGCTCGCAGGGCCTTGCAGGCCTGGGTGCCGGAGTAATCGAACTCGGCGGCCTGACCGATCACGATGGGCCCGGAGCCGATGATCAGGATGGTGTGGAGGTCGTCACGTCGTGGCATCACAACTCCTGCGGGGTGGTGGCATCGGTCGCGGCCGCCGGCGCACGCGGCGGGCGTGCCGCGGCATCGGGCGCGGGTCGGTGCGGCCGCCGCCCGGATGCACCCGGCGAAGTGTACCACCAGCCCTTGGAGCCGCCGGGGTGTGGTGACGCGAGCGGAGCCACAGCGGATGGGTCGCGGCCCAGACGGGCGCGGCGCCAGCCGCGCTGGCGCTGGAGCGCGCCGCCCGAGCGCGCAAGCTACGGCCATGGCCCACACGCGCATCACCCTCGACGATCTCCTCCGACGCCCCGACCTCGCCGCCCGGCTCCGTTCGCCGGCGATGGAGCTGCTCGACGGCGAGCTCGTCCGCCAGCCGTTGCCGTCCGCGGGCGTGGTGCGCACGGTGGTGCAGGTCGCCGCGAGCTTCGACGAGCGCGCCTTCAGCCTGCGTGTCGGCGTGCGCGATCCCGTGGCCGCACCGCCGGCCGACGTGCTGCGGCCCGAGGTGAGCCTGGCGCGCCCGGGCGAGACGGCCTTCGCCCGTCCGGCGCCGCCCGCCCACCGCTTGGTGCTCGCCGTCTTGGTCTGCGACCGGTCTGATCTGGCGCACCTGCGACTGCGTCGCTGCGCCGTGGCAGGGGTGCCCGAAGTCTGGGTGCTGGCCGTGGAGCCGTCGACCGGTGCCTCGTACAGCGACCCGGTCGAGGGCCGCTATCGGCGGCGCGAGTTGCTGCTGCCCGGCGAGCCGTGCAGTCCGCGCGAGGTGCCGTGGCTGCAGGTGGTGCCGCTGCCGCGGCGCGACGACCGCGCTCAAATGCAGCGGCAGGTCGCTGCCTGACCGGACCGAGGGGCGGGGTGCGCGCAGGCCCACCCCCCACCAAGACCACCACGTGACACCGACTTCAGGGGCGGCTCACGTCTGCTCGAGGTCGATCTCGAAGCGCTCGCCTCGGACCTCGAGCACGTCACCGGGCTGCAGGCGGCGCTTGCGGCGCGTCTCGACCACACCGTTCACCCGGCCCTCGCCGGCCTGGATCAGGCGCTTGGCCACGCCGCCCGTGGCCGCCAAACCCGCCAGCTTCAGGGCATCATCGAGCCGCAGGCCGCGCTCGTCGTCGTGCTGGTGGGGTTGGCGTGGCACGGTCTCAGTCGAGGTCGACGATGGCCGGTGCGGCCGGGTACGACCCCAGGAACTTCACGAACGCCGCCTTGCGCATCAGGCCGGTGAGCGCCGCCGCCACGTGCGGCTCGTCGATGTGGCCATCGATGTCGACGTAGAACAGGTAGCTCCAGGGCTTGTCGCGGCGCGGACGCGACTCGAGCTTGGTCATGTTGACCTCTCGCTGATGGAACTCCAGCAAGCACTCCACCAGATCGCCCGGGCGGTGCCGGGTGGCCAGGACCAGGCTGGTCTTCTGCGGGCCCGGGGTTAGGGGTGCGGGATCGGCCGCCAGTACGAAGAAGCGGGTGTAGTTGAAGGCCAGGTCTTCGATGTTCTCCGCCAGCACCACCAGGTCGTAGACCTCGGCGGCGCGCTTGCTGGCGATGGCGGCCTTGCCGTCGCCACCGTTCTCGGCCAGCAGTTTGGCGGCCCCGGCGGTGTCGAACTCGGTGACCGCTTCGAAGCCGTGCTTGCGTAGGAAGGCCTGGCACTGCTGCAGGCCCTGCGTGTGGCTGTAGACCCGTCGCACGTCCTCGAGACGCGTGCCAGGACGCGCCAGCAGGTTGTGGTGGACCCGCACCACCTGCTCACCGACGACGTGCAAGACGGAATCAGTCAGCAGGTCGTAGGTCTGGTTGATGGAGCCGGCGAGGCTGTTCTCGACCGGCAGGCAGGCGTGCGTGCACTGCCCCTTGAGCGCGGCGGCGAAGGTCTCGTCGAACGTCGCGAAACCGACCGCTTCGCCGTCCGGCGCGAACTGCAAGGCCGCCTGTTCGGAGAAGGCGCCGGCGACGCCCTGGTACGCCACGCGGATGGGGTGTCCTGGCCCGGGCATCCGCGCAATCTACCACCGGCCGGCGCGGTCGACGCAGGAGCGCCGCGCGGCCGTTCAGAACGACTCGACCTGCGCGCGCACCACGCGCTCGTGCCGCTGCCACTCGTCGAGTTCGGTGCGGAGTTCCTCGAGCCGCCCCAGCTCGGTCCTCACGAAGCGGGTGTAGGGCTCGATGGCGCGACCGAGCCGCTCGGCGGCGCGCTCGGACTCCTCCTCGAGTTGCGCTCCCAGGCCGCTCTCGAGGCCGTCGCGCAAGGCCGCCATCTGCTCGTGCAGCCGGCGCTTCGCGTGCGCCCTGCGGCGCGGCAGCACCAACAGCCCCAAGCCCATGACGGTGAGGCCGGCGGCCACGCCCGTCACGTCCCAGGCGGTGCTCGTGACCAGCGCGACGGCGGCGGCGCCCAAGCCGACGCCACCAACTTGCATGAGGCCCGTCTGCACCACCGAGGCCTTCAAGGCTTCGGCCAGCCGGCGGCTCTCGGCCTCGCGGTCGAAGCTCGACAGGACCGTCTCGGACCGGTCGCGCACGGTCCGGATCAGCGTCTTGCGGTCGTACTGGAAGCGTCCGCCCACCTCGCCGATCACGCGCTCCTCGCCCGCGTGGCGGCGCTCGTTCACGAAGGCGACCACGTCTTCCCATTGCTGCAGCGTGCGTTCCATCAACCAGTCCACCATCGCCGCCACCGCCTCGTCGATGCGCCGCTCGGCGTCGCGCAGCACGCGTTCCTCGAAGGCGGCACGGACCTGCTCGGGCCGGATGAGCGTCATCAGGCGGCTGAGTCGCACGGTGTCGTCGAAGAACACCTCGCCACGCCGCTCGACCTCCAGCAGCACGGTGGTGACGCGATCGAGGTAGGCCTGCCCCTCGCGCCGGATGTCGCGGCGCCACTGGGCCTGCTGGCGGTCGACGTCTTCGAGGGTGCGGCGATCGTCGAGGACCAGGGCGTGCTGACGCTTCAGCGCCTGGCCCAGCTCGTGCGCGACGTGGCGCGCCACGCCGAGCGGGTTGCCCAGCTTCAGGCGCAGGCGCGACGTGTCGAGGGTGCGCGCCAGGTGCCGCTCGAGCGCTGGCAGGCCGCTCGCCTGGAGGCCCTCGCCGTCGCCCTCGGCCTGCGCGGCGCGGGCCTTGCGGGCGCTCAGCGCGAACACCGGTGGCGTGATGCCGAGCGTCTCGCGCGCGTTGCGGCGCACGTAGCCGACGACCTCGTCCACCTCCGGCTGGTCGCGCAGCAGGTCGACCTTGTTCACGATCACCGTGACCGGCTTACCCCACCCTTCGATCATCTCCAGGAAAGCACGCTCGCTCTGGGTGAAGGGTCGGTCGGCGCTGGTCACGAACAGCACCAGGTCGGCGCGCGGCACGAAGCGCTCGGTCAGCTGCTGGTGCTTGGCCACCACCGCGTTCGTGCCGGGGGTGTCGACGAGCACCAGGTCCTGCAAGCGCGGAGCCGGGTGCGTGGCCGCGGCGAGATCGGCGGAGCGCTCCTCGAAACGCTCCTCACTGCCGTGCTGAACGAGCGTCACACGGTCGGTGGTGGGCGTGACGCCCTCGCGCATCACGTCGGCGGCCAACAGCGCGTTGATGAGGCTCGACTTCCCGGCGTTGAACTCGCCTACCACCACCAGCAGGAACAGGCCGTCGAGGTCCTCGGCGGCGTTGCGCAGGGCCTCGGCCGCCTCGCCGCGCACGTCCGCTCGCGCCAGCAAAGCCTGCAGGTCGAGCAGCAGCGAGCGCTCGGTCGCCAGGACCGCACGCGCCTCGGCCGTGGCGCTACCGAGGGCATCGGCGCCGTCACCGCCGTCGCCACGCTCGAGCGTGGCGAGGCCGTTGCCGTCGGAGGCGTTGTGCGCGAGGCCGCCGGCGTCGTCGCCGTGCTCGGCGGGGCCGTCTTCGGCAAGGGCGTCGCGTGGCTGCGGTGGTCGGTCGCTGCGGGAATCGTCGACGGGCGGCATCGGACGCAAGATAGCACGTCGTCATCGGTGTTCTCGTGCGGCGTCAGCGACCCGCACGTGGTCCTGCGTCGGGGCTCGGTACGCGCGCCGCGGTGCGAGCTGGCTACACTAGTGCGCATGTCAGACCCAGCGCCCTCGGCGGCGCCTTCACGTCCGCTCGATGACGCCGACCTGATGGCGTGGGTGCGGGAGCGTGGCGTCATGGCCCGGCTGGTGGTGCCGGGCGTGCCGACCCCGACCGTGCCGACCGCGGCGGCGGCGCTGGGTGTGCCGGTGGACGCCATCCTGAAGAGCCTGGTGTTCCTCGTGCAGGGTGTGCCGCGCTTGGCGATCGCCGCCGGTGAGGACCGCGTCCGTTACCCTGCGCTCGCCGCCGCCTGGGGTGTGACGCGTCGTCAGGTGCGCATGGCCAGCCCCGACGAGGCGCTCGCCATCACCGGTTACCCGGTTGGCGCCATGCCGCCCTTCGGGCACCAGCGCACGCTGCCCGCGCTCGTCGATGCCCGTTGCGCCCCACCGGGTCGCACCATCTACGCCGGCGGCGGCAGCCGCACGGCCTTGCTCGAGCTCCAGACCGACGAGCTGCTGCGGGTGCTGGGGACCGCGGCAGGCTTCGCCCTTGCTGACCTGACCCAACCCCCGACCGGAGGAACGCGCTCATGACCTACCTGCATGCCGCCGATCCACGACGCTTCCGTCTCGCGCTGCTGCTCGCCGCGTGTCTCGCGCTCGTGCCCGCGGCGCTCGCGCAGATCGGGGGCGACCCCGACACGCTCGCGGACCTGGCCGGGCTCGAGGGCGAGGCCTTGGAGACCGGGACCTTCCGTACGTCTGGCGGGCTCGTGGTGGAGCCCGTCGTGCGCAACGGCGCGCTCTACGCCGTACGCATGCAGAGCACGGTCTTCGACGACGCGGCCGCACGGGAGGTGGCGGCGCTGGTGGGTGCCGCCACCGGCTTCGGCGCCGACATCGAGCAGCCGGTGCTCGACTTCTTGGCGCCGGCGGTCCCCGAACTGGCCGGCGAGGGCCCGTCGGTGGTGGGCATCGAGCGCTTCCGCCTCACCCTCGACGTGAACGGCGCCGACGCCCCGTACGACGTGACGTTCGCGCTGGCCCTGGCCGAGCTGCCGGCGGACGCGTTCCCGGAGTCGCGCCACGCCAAGGGACCGGCCGACGCGCCCATCGTGATCCGCGAGTTCAGCGACTTCTCCTGCCCCGCCTGCCGCCGCTTCGTGCTGGACGTGCTGCCGCGGCTCGAGGCGACGCTCTTGCCGCGCGGCGACGTGCGCATCGAGTACCACCACTTCCCGTTGATCGGTTCGTTCCCGAACTCGTTGCGCGCCGCCGAGGTCTCCGAGTGCGTGGCTGACGCCAACCCCGAGGACGACGAGGCGTTCTGGCGCTACCACGACGCGCTCTTCGAGCGCCAAGCCGAGTGGTCGCGGGTCGGCGACGCCGACGCGTTGCTGCTGGCGATCGCGCGGGACGCCGGCGTGTCGCTCGAGGGCGTGGACGCGTGCCTGGCAGAAGAGCGACACGTGGGCGCCCTCGAGGAGGCGTACCAGGTCGCGTTGTCGCTGCAGCTGCGGGGGACGCCGTCGGTGTTCGTGGGTGGCTACCGGCTGGAGAACTTCGGTGACCTGGGCGCCTACCAGCAAGCGATCGCGTACCTCGAGGCTTTCGGGGCGCTGGCGGAGGCGACCGAGGCCGCCGACTGAGCCTCGGCGCGGCGGCTGGTGTTGCCTGAGGCGCATGCGCCGGAGCACGTTCCGGCGCATGCGCCGGTGTGCGGCGGTCCCGCGAAGGCGCGGGGTTCGCATCCTGCCGGCACCTGGGCTACACTAGCGGCGTGCATGAGTACCCGAGCCTGGTATGGCACCTGAAGAACACGCAGTTGTTCGAGGACCTCTCGGCCGACGAGCTCGAGGAGCTGTCGCGGATCACGCCCTACAAGCGCTTCTCGCAGGGCGAGATCATCTACCACATGGAGGACCCGGCCGACGCGCTCTACTTCATTCGCGAAGGCATGGTCAAGATCTCCATGTACTTCCCCAACGGCAAGGAGATGATCCTCGGTCTGCTGGGGCAGTACGACATCTTCGGTGAGCTCCTGCTGCTCGAGAGCGAGCGACGGCCCAATCAGGCCGAGGCGGTGATCGACACCACCTTGATCGTGATGCCCGAGGAGGACTTCCAGCGGCTCCTGCAGCAGCAGCCGCGCATCGCCATGAAGTTCATCCAGGTGATGTCGACGCGGTTGTGGCAGGCGCAGCAGTGGCAGGCCGAGGTGGGCGCCTTCGACGCCCCGGGTCGGCTCGCCAACCTCCTGCTCCGTCTTGCGAAGGACTTCGGCGCCTCAGGCGAGCGCGGCACCGTGATCGACCTGAACCTGACGCAACAGGACCTGGCGAAGATGATAGGCGCCACGCGCGAGACCGTCAGCCACTGCCTGGCGCGCCTGCTGGAGTACGGCGCGGTGCGGCGCCGCCGCGCGCCCATCACCGTCAACGTCGAGATGCTGCAGCGCTTCCTGGACGAGGCGAGCGAGTGAGCGTCGCGCGCGACGAACGGTTCCTGGTGGTGACCGAGTTCGGCCGGGTGATGGTGCTGGTACGAGGCGACCGCTCGGGGCTCGACAACGACTTCGTCGAGGTGCACCGCCCGGCCGAGGAGGACCTCGCGGACGCGCCGATGGAGACCCCGCTGCGCGCGTTCGCCGCCAAGATGGTGGACTTGGTGCAGGCGCGTGGTGCCGACCACGACATCAGCCCGGGCCTGCTCGGCATGCTGGTGAAGGAGAAGGCGGCCGAGGACTTGGGCCGCATCGAGCGGGCCGCGCGGCGCCTGCATCAGGGCGACGGGGCACCAGGCTGATCGTCCGCTTCCGCTGAGGCGTTGGCGTCCTCGACGGCCTCCTGGTGGTGCAGACGCAGGACCGCCTCGATGGCGTGATCGTCGCTGATCAAGACGTCGACGTAGCCGCCGCGCAATGCACCTAGGATGGCGGCAGCCTT